>JADLHH010000410.1 GCA_020848855.1 Anaerolineae bacterium
GGATGTCGGCAACGTGTTCCGCATGGCGCTGGAATGCGCGGGCTACAACGTGATGCTGGTTCCCGATATCACCAAGGCGCTCGGCGTCGTCTTTCAGGGAATGCCGGACGCGATCGTGCTGGACATGATGGTGTCGGACATGAACGGGCTAGACCTCGTCCGCTACGTGCGCAAGCAGAAGACCCCCAGGCACATCCCGGTGCTGGCGGTTTCCAGCGCGGTCGGCGGCTTCCATGCCAGCCAGGCGCTGGCTGCCGGCGCGGACATGTTCCTGGGCAAGCCGGTCGCAGGCGAAGAACTGGTGCGGTCGGTCGGCAGCGCGTTGCCGAAGGACTCTGCGCCAGTGGGTACGGCAGTCCCGGTGACCGCCGCGCTGTCCACGCAGCCGACTTCCGTCCCGGTGAATGTTGCGCTGTCGATGCCGGAACGCCGGCAGATTTCCTCATAGTTCATTCGCTTGTTCCGTAATCATTCGGGGCGTCCACACGGACGCTCCGTTTCATTTTCGGTGGAGTATTGCGCCGTCATCGGCTGACCGGCTGGCGCGGGAGATAAAAAACCAGCCCGCTGTCCAGCGCGCGCGGATTATTCAGGCAGTTGGCGGTTGCCAGCTCGGCGATGGTGCTGGACGTGCGCCGCGCCAGCGCCGCCAGCGAATCGCCGGGCTGCGTCAGGTAGATCACCCAGCCGCGCGGCATCGGGCAGAATTCCGCCGCCGCTTCGATCAGGGCGGGGGAGATGGTCGCGGTCGGGGGCAGCGGGGTGATGGTCGGCGTGGGCACGGGGCTGCACGCCGCCAGCCAGAGAAGCAGCAGGCAGCAAACGGCGTGTGCCCGATGGGGTTTGCGCCGTATTGTCTCCGCCGCCAGGCGGAGAGTGTCGAACTTATTTTTTGCCATATTCGTCTTCGTTATTTGTCGGCGGCTATCCCTTTACATAACGAGCACGACATGTCGTGCCCCTATACTATAGGATACATGGGGATTATCCCCTGGTTGTCCGCAGCTCAAATGTAAAGCCCTTGCTGGGAACGCGCGGGCGTGAAGCCCTTGACTCTCGCACATCATAATGATAATATGCTCGGACGCGTGTACGGCACACACCCTCCGCGTTGAGGCAATGGCGTGCTGAACTGAGCGAGAGGTGGCGAAAGCGCCCGCAAGGCGGTGAGGCTCGTCACAAAGGTGCATACAGGCGTTCATTATCGACGCCTTTTTGCATGTCTGCACTCAGGCTAGCTAGCAGTTAAAGTGGAGTCGTTTTTATGCCAACCATTAATCAGTTGGTGCGCAAAGGTCGTCAGCCGAAGAAGAGCAAGAGCAAAGCCCCGGCTTTGCAGTATACGCTCAACGTCTATGACCAGCGACGCACCCGCCGGAAGAAGGGGTCGCCGCAGAAGCGCGGCGTCTGTACCGTCGTGAAGACGATGACGCCCAAGAAACCGAATTCGGCACTGCGCAAAGTGGCGCGTGTTCGCCTCTCGAACGGCATTGAGGTGACGGCGTACATCCCCGGTGAGGGGCACAGCCTGCAGGAACACAGCGTCGTGCTGGTGCGCGGCGGTCGTGTGAAGGATTTGCCCGGTGTGCGTTATCACATCGTGCGCGGCACGCTGGACACCGACGGTGTCAAGAACCGTGAACAGGGGCGCAGCAAGTACGGGGCGAAACGTCCGAAGCCGGGTCAAGCCGCCGGCGGCAAGAAGTAGGATTGAAAGCTCATGCCGAGAAGAAAAAGTCCTCCGAAGCGGATCACCCCGCTGGATAACAAGTACCAGAACCTGCACATCGCCATGCTGATCAACCGCATGATGAAGGGCGGCAAGAAAAGCACGGCGCAGGGCATTATGTATGACGCGCTTGCCCTGATGGAAGAGCGCGCTAAGCGTAATCCCGTCGAAGTGCTGGAGCAGGGGCTGCGCAACGTCGCCCCGGCGATTGAAGTGAAGCCGATGCGCGTCGGTGGCGCGACTTATCAGGTTCCGGTGGAAGTCCCCGGCGACCGTTCGATCACGCTGGCGATGCGCTGGATTCTCGACAACGCCCGCAAGCGCGGCGGACGCAGCATGGCGGAAAAGCTGGCGAACGAGCTGATGGATGCTGCCAACGGTCAGGGTGCGTCGGTCAAGCGTAAGGACGACACGCACCGCATGGCTGAGGCGAACCGCGCCTTCGCCCATTTCCGTTAACGTAAGCGAGTCCGGCGGTTCGCCGCCGGGTGAAGTGATGTATGGCGAAAAAGACAGAAACTCAATTCGATCTCAATAAGGTGCGCAACATCGGCATCATCGCGCATATCGATGCCGGTAAGACCACCACCACTGAGCGCGTGCTCTACTACACCGGCATGGTGCATCGCATCGGCGAAGTCCATGAAGGCGCTGCTACCACCGACTATATGGAGCAGGAACGCGAGCGCGGTATCACCATCACCGCGGCGGCGGTCACGGCGGCGTGGAACGGGCACCAGATCAACATCATCGACACCCCTGGGCACGTCGACTTCACCGCCGAAGTGCAGCGCAGCCTGCGCGTGCTGGATGGCGGCGTGGTCGTGTTCGACGGTGTGGCGGGCGTCGAGCCTCAGTCCGAGACGGTGTGGCGGCAGGCGAACCAGTACAACGTGCCGCGTATCTGCTTCGTCAACAAGATGGACCGCACC
>JADLHH010000411.1 GCA_020848855.1 Anaerolineae bacterium
GATTCTGTTGCCCGCCGTTTTCGTCATCGCGACGGTGATTGCTTTCAACTTCCTGGGCGACGGTCTGCGCGATGCTGCCGACCCATTTTCAAAGTAACGACTGATGCCTGAGCCAAACCTTCTACTCGAAGTCCGAAACCTGCACACCCACTTCTTCACCGAAAGCGGCGTCGTCCGCGCGGTGGATGGCGTCAGCTTCACGGTCGAGCGCGGTCAGACGCTCGGCGTGCTGGGCGAAAGCGGGTGCGGCAAATCGGTGACCGGCTTTTCGGTGCTGCATCTGGTCAGCCCGCCGGGGCGCATCGTCGGTGGCGAAATTGTGTACCACCGCGAGAAAAACGGACATCATGAGACGATTGACCTCGCCAGGCTCGACCCGCGCGGCGAAGCCATCCGCCAGATTCGCGGCAACGAGATCGCGATGATCTTTCAGGAGCCGATGACCTCGCTCGATCCCCTTTTCACCATCGGCGACCAGTTAACCGAAGCCATCCTCGTGCATCAGAAAATCCCGAAGCGCAGCGCGCTCGACCGTTCAGCGGAACTGCTGGACAAGGTGCGTCTGCCCCAGGCGCGCGAACTGCTGAAGAAATACCCGCACCAGCTTAGCGGTGGGATGCGCCAGCGTGTGATGATTGCCATGGCGCTCTCCGGAAATCCGTCGCTGTTGATCGCCGACGAGCCAACTACCGCGCTGGACGTAACCACTGAAGCACAAATCCTGGAGCTGATGCAGAGCCTTCAGGAAGAATTCAGCATGGCGATCTTATTCATCACCCACGACCTGGGCGTGATCGCCGAAATGGCGGAAGAAGTCGTCGTGATGTATCTCGGTCGCGTCATGGAAAAGACCGACATCAAATCGCTGTTCAGTGAGCCGAAGCACCCCTATACGCGAGCGCTGCTGGAGTCCATCCCGAAAGTCGGTCACAAGCGCGACGAACGGCTGCAAACGATTGAGGGGATGGTGCCCTCACCGTTCGACATCCCGCCCGGATGCCCATTCCACCCGCGCTGCGCCAACTTCATGTCGGGTGTCTGCGATGCCGCGATGCCCGCCGAAGTTCCCCTTGAGGCGAGCCACACCGTCCGCTGCTTCCTGTACTCCGAGCAGGTCGAAGGAGCCACACCGTGACAACTCCGCATGATTCGATGCTCACGGCAGAGCGCCCGCTGCTGGAGATACGCAATCTCAAAAAGTATTACCCGATCACTCGCGGGATACTCAAGCGAACCGTCGGCTATGTCAAGGCGGTTGACGATGTGACCCTGACCATCCCGGAAGGACAGACGCTTGGACTGGTCGGCGAAAGCGGCTCCGGCAAGACCACGCTGGCGCACGCCGTGATGCGTGGAGCTGATCCGACCGGCGGCGAAGTGATCTTCCACGACCAGACGCGCGGCGCGATAGATGTTGCCAGCGCGGACAAAGCCACACTGCACCACATTCGCCGCAACATGCAAATGGTGTTTCAGGACCCGTTCTCGTCGCTGAACCCGCGCATGACACTGCTGGACATCATCGGCGAGCCGCTGGAAGTGAACGGCATTGCGAAGGGCAAGGCGCTGCAGGAACGGGTTGCCGAGCTGCTTCAGCTTGTTGGATTGCGCCCGGAATACATGCGCCGCTTTCCCCACGCCTTCAGCGGCGGACAGCGGCAGCGCATCGTGATCGCCCGTGCGCTGGCTGTGCATCCCCGCCTGGTCATCGCCGACGAGCCGACTTCCGCGCTGGATGTGTCGATTCAGGCGCAAACGCTCAATCTGCTCAAAGACTTGCAGGAGCGGCTGCACCTGTCCTACCTGTTCATCTCGCATGACCTGGGCGTGGTCGAACACGTCAGTGATGTGGTGGCGGTGATGTACGTCGGGCGGCTGGTCGAAGTCGCCCCGACCCGCAAGCTCTATCAGAAGCCGAATCATCCCTACACCGAAGCGCTCCTCGGCAGCATCCCGCATCCCGACCCGTCGCGAAAACGGCGACATGTGCCGATCACAGGCGAAGTTCCGAACCCGGCAGACCCGCCAGGCGGTTGCTATTTCCATCCGCGCTGCCCTTACGTGCAGCCGGTCTGCACCCGCGAATCGCCCCCGCTGCGCCAGATAGCACCGGGACAGTTCGCCGCGTGTCACTTCAGCGAAGAACTCTCGCTTAAGGGGGTCAACGACTAGCAGGCGGCACGAACGCCATGTACCGGGGGTATTTCCAGTGGTGGGTTACGGGCTTTGCGGGCGGAGCGGAAGATTGTTCGGGCGCTCGCTCATTTCGCCGAGCGGTTGGTTGCGGTACTGCACCGGTGACATACCCATCACTTTCTTGAACAGGCGCGAGAAGTAATACGGATCATCATAGCCCAGTTCAAAGCTGACGCCCCGGACGGTCATGTCTGTCAGGTACAGCAGCCTACAGGCAGTTTGTATCTTGAGGTGGATAAAGTAGTCCATCGGCGAATAGCCGGTTTGCTCTTTGAACAACCGTGAAAAATGCGACGGCGACAGCTTGGCGTGCGCCGCCATATCCGCCAGCGAGAGCGCCTGATAGCAGTTTTGTTCCAGATACGCGAGCGTCGAATCGAGATTATGAAAGCGGCTGGTTTGGAGCATCGGCGCGAACGAGCGGTTCTTGAAGAAGAGAGTCGCCAGTAAGTGGTTGATCGTTTGCGAGGCGTAGATCATGTGTTGCAGGACGAAGCCGGTCGCCAGCGCGTTGCAGCATTCGATAAAGAGCTGGCGGAGTAAGACGACCGCATCGGTATCGACCGGAATGGTATGCTCGTCGTCGCTAAGCTGTCGCACAAACAGGTCTGCGCTGCTGCCGATGCAGTGGAGCCAGTAGATTGACCAGGGGGTTTCATCGGACGCACCGTATATGTGCGGTATGCCGCGCCGAATGAGCAGGGCTTCATTGCTCTGCACCATCCCGCGCTGCCCGTTGATGTTATACCAACCGCTGCCTTCCACGCAGAGGATCAGGATGTGTTCGTTGGCGCCCTGCGGGCGTTCACAGTAGTGAAAGCGGGCGTTGGGATACCAGCCCAGGTCGGTGGGCATCAGCGGATAAATGAGAGGGTGATCGTGCAGACGATTGACCGCATTTCGCGGGATGACGTACAGAACCTGATCTTTGAAGCCTTCACGAATGCGAATCGCGGACATCGGGTCATCCATAAGCAGTTTTGCAGGATTATAGCATATTGAGAAACTCCGGTTGAGCAGCGCCGTTGCGTCAGGAGCGCAAACCACCATGACCATGAATGAAATCCACGCGGGTGTACGGGCATGGGTCGAAGCGGTCACCATTCCGACCTACCGCATTGGCAAGCCAGAGAAGAACCCGATGTTCCTGGAAAAGCGTGTATACCAGGGCAGCAGCGGGGTTGTGTATCCGCACCCCATCGTCGAGCGGGTGTTTGACGACAAGGTTGACCAGGAATACAACGCCGTCTTTCTGGAGAACCGCTACCTGAAAATTATGCTGCTCCCGCAGATTGGTGGTCGCGTGCAGATGGCGCTGGACAAGACCAACGGCTACCACTTTATTTACTACAACCGGGTGATCAAGCCCGCGCTGGTGGGGCTGACCGGTCCCTGGATTTCCGGCGGCATCGAATTCAACTGGCCCCAGCACCACCGCCCCAGCACCTTCGAGCCGGTCGATTACCGCATCGACGACAACCCGGACGGCAGCAAAACCGTGTGGATGGGTGAGATCGAGCGCATGTTCCGCACCAAAGGCACGGCGGGCTTCACGCTCTACCCTGACCGGGCGTATCTCGAAGTCAGCGTTCAGCTTTACAACCGCACCGATTTCCCGCAGACGTTCCTGTGGTGGGCGAACCCGGCGGTCTCGGTCAACGACGACTACCAGTCGGTGTTCCCGCACGATGTGTACGCCGTGATGGATCACGGCAAGCGCGACGTGTCGAGCTTCCCGATTGCGACCGGTACATACTACAAGGTCAACTACGCGCCGGGAACCGATATTTCGCGCTACAAGAACATCCCGGTGCCGACCTCGTACATGGCGTACCATTCCGACTTTGATTTCGTCGGCTGCTACGATCACGGTAAGCAGGC
>JADLHH010000412.1 GCA_020848855.1 Anaerolineae bacterium
CCCCGAATTCGGGGGAAGGGGGTAAAAGGACGCCAAATTTACGCTAGCGAATAGTTTTTAAACACCCTCATGTCGTGCCCCTACATCCAATTGTTTCTCTCCCCCGTCTTTCCATTATCGCAGGTGTCGCCCCCCGCCCCCTGAACCCCGTCCAGGTGGGAGCGGGACAGTTTGCGCAGCAAACAGGGTGAGGGGAAAACGCGCCGCCGAAGTTCATAACAGGCTCTAGCGCGTGGGCAGCAGACGGGACAAACCCCGTCCTGCACGAGCGGCTGGCGTTCCGCTACTGGACGACGTGCCGGATTTGCTCGACGCTCATGCCTTCAAGACCCAGACGCGCCAGGCTGCGCCCTGTCTGCCGGAAATCGACCCCCAGCAACTGCGATACGAGCGTGATGTGGGCGCTGATCAAGGGCGTTTCAACGCCACAGCTTTTCGCCAGCGCCTCGATGCACACCAGCCCGTAGGGCACGTCCTCGGTGAGAAAACGGTGATCGAGCGACTGCGGCGCCCAGGCGATTTCGTAGGCGGGATTGGTGCTGACCGTCTGCGCCAGCGTGCCGCCTGCCGCACCCTGATTGCCGTACCAGCTTAGCAGGACTTCGAGAATGTTCGGCAGGCGCAGGTTAAATGCGCGGGCGACGGACAACCGCTCGCGATCTACCGCCATGACCATTTCGCCAACTGGTTCGGTGACACCTTCCCAATAATACCGCCATTTCGGCTTATCCGGCGCGGTGCGCCCGGCATTGGCGAGCGAGACCGGCGCGTGAACAATCGGGTTGACGTTGCGCAAGCCGGTTTCCAGCACGTTGACCGTGAGCGAGAAATCCGGGAAGAAGGGGCGCAGCCGCTCGAAGACCGCTTCGGTCTTCCACGAGGGCAGCGCGGCGAACGCCAGCCGCTGCTTGTAGCCGCCGACCTTGACGGTCGTGGCGTCCTGCTTGAAAGCGCCGTAAACCAGCCCCTCGGTTTCGGCAAGGGTGGGCAGCGGGCGTCCGTTTTTGCGCAGCAGGCTGGCAAATTCGAGCGCGCCGCCGAAGTTGCCGCAGAAGAACACGACCAACTGCTCCGGGCGAAAATGGGGCAGGCACAGCTCGGTGAAGCGCTGTTCGGCGAAGGCGGGAACTACGTACAGGACGATATCGCTGCCCTGAAGCGCCTGCGCGGGATCGTCGGTGATCAGATCGAGCGGGGCGAAGCCGGACGGCGCAATCGCCTCGACACCAGAGTTGACCAGATCGATGCCGCCGCGTTCCTGAATGGGGGCAATCGTCCGCGCGGCGAATTCGGGCGCTTCCAGCAGCCGCACGCGGCAGCCCTTCAAAGCCAGGTCGGCAGCGGCGGCGAAAGCGCCATTGCCGCCGCCCAGCACGGTAATTGTCGTCTCTTGCGCCATATTTCTCTCGTCTTTCGGTTACGATACGTCTCAGTCGGGGCGATCCAGGCGAGCAGGGATCGCGGCAGCAAAGCGATCCCTGCTTCCAGATGCCTTTAGGCGATGCGATATTTGGCGATTTTTTCCTCGTCCAGCTCCACGCCCAGCCCTGGACCGTGCGGCACGTACAGATAGCCATCTTCGTACTTGAACGGCTCGGTGATAATGTCGTCCAGGTAGAAGCGCCCGGCGACGTTCGTCTGCTCGCGCCCGGCGAGGTTGGTGACGGGATAGACGCAGGCGTGCGAAACGGCTTTGGTCGAAGCGGACAGGTGCAGGTTGACGGCGTTGCAGATGCCCATTTCGGCAGAGCCGTTGACGTTGCTGGTGAGACCGCCGGCTTCCAGCACCGCCGCCACTTTCTTGGCGGGGAACAAGCCGCCCGGCTTGGTCGGATAGAGCGAAATGACTTCCGCCGCCTGCCTGTCCAGAATGCGCAGGATGTCCTGCGGCGTCCAGGCAGATTCATCTGCCATGAGCGGGATGTTGACGCCCGCCGCGACCCGCGCCATCTCTTCGAGACCGGCGACCGGCTGTTCGACAAACAGCACGTCGAATTCCTCGATGCGCTTGAGGTGGCGAATGGCTTCGGTCGGGTTGCGGTAGCCCTCGTTGCCATCGACGGTGATGCTGATGCTGGGACCGACCGCCTGACGCACCGCGCGAACGGTCGCTACGTCGCGCTCCGGGTCGAGACCGATCTTGAGCTTGATGGTCTTGATGCCTTCATCGACCGCCTGCAGGGCTTCGGTGACGGCGGCTTCGACCGGCATAATCCCCAGGCTGTGCGCCAGCGGGATTTTTTCGCGCACCAGCCCGCCGAGCAGGTTGTAAACCGGCGTATCGAGCGCCTTGCCGACGATGTCGTAGAGGGCGAAGTCGATGGCGGCTTTGGCGTAGAAATGCCCCTTCGCCGTGCGGTCGAGCAGGTTGTGAATGTGCTCGATGCGGAACGGGTCTTCGCCCTGGAGCACGACCGAGAAATAATCGTCGATCATGTGCATGACGGTTTTGGCGGTCTCGCCGAAGTACATGCCGTGATCGCCGCCCCATTCCTTGAGCACGGGCGCTTCGCCCAGCCCGGTGATGCCTTCGTCGGTGTGTATCTTGACGATGACGTATTTGCCAAGCTCGACTTCCAACCCCCCCGCCATGCGATGCGGACGGCGTAAGGGCAGTGCGACGCGCAGGGTTTCGATATTGGTGATCTTCATGACCGGGACTCCGTTTGTATGAACTCGCAACCGCTAAACAGGAATTTGCAGCAGCCGGGATGTATCGACCTGGTCGGTGATGAGTTCGTAGCCGCTGGCGGTGACGAGCACTTCATCTTCCAGTTGATAACCATCTTTGGCGTCGGCGCCGATGAAGAACGGCTCGACGCACAGCACCATGTTTTCTTCGATCACGCGGTCGAAGCGCGGGTCTTTGCCCAGCCAGGGATGCTCGTGAACGCTGAGACCCAGCCCATGCCCGACGAATTTGTAGGGTTCGAGACCGAAGCCGCGATAGGCATCGGCGAAGATTTTGTAAAGCTGCCCGGACGTGACGCCGGGGCGAAGCTCGGTCAGGATCGCCTTGAGCGTGTCGACCATGATCTGCCACATGTGCGCCTGCTCGGCGTTCGGCTCGCCGACGACGTAGGTGCGCGCCACGTCCGAACAGTAGGCGTCGATGTGAGCGAGAATGTCCACACGCATGATGTCGCCGGGCTTGAGGACGCGGTCACTGGGTCCGACGTTGGGCAGGGCGTTGCGCTCGCCGGACGCGACGACCAGCACCGAAATGTCCTCGATGCCTTCGTTCATCAGCGTTTCGGTAATGATGAAGCCCAATTCACGCTCGGTCATGCCGGCGCGCGCCCGCTCCAGCAGGCTGCGGTGCGCCTTGTCGGCGGCGCGACCGGCGCGCTTGAGCAGGGCGATCTCGTCCTGGGTTTTCACGCTGCGCAGGTCGAGCAGCAGGTCGGCGCTGTTGACGAAGGTGGCGTTGGGCAGCCCCTGCTGGATCGCCATGAAGTCCATCGCCGGGAGGTAGTCCAGCTCGATGCCGATGCGACCGGATTCCAGCCCAAATTCCTTCAGGGTATCGACCAGCACATCCGAGGCTTCCTGATCGAACTCCTTATAAACGCGCAGGTCGTTGAACCACTTGTTGCGGCGCTTCGCCGTCGAGGATTCCATGTCCACGACGATCAGCGCATCCTTGTTTTCGTCAGGGGTGACGACGGTCATGGCTAACCGGCGCTGAAGCCCCTGAATGCGCAGTGATGGGATGACGAAGCCGCAGGTGTAAATCACACTCTCCGGCGCGACGGCAATCAGCGCGTCGAGACCGTTTGCGACCATCGCCTTTTTCTGTCTGGCAAGAATCTCACTGCTCACGTTGATAACCTCCTTGAATATCGAGAAGTAAACGGTTTTGCGAAGACCGGCGGCGGGGCGCTTGCTCCACGCTCGCGCGATCTACCGAAACGCAGGCATGACCTCCTTTGCGAAACGGACGAGGGTGGTTCGCATGGCATCCTGAGCGCCGAGCAGCAGCAGATTGAGGGCATCCACGCCCTTGTCGAAGACTTCCCCGACCTGCCTGGTCACCTGCTCCGGTGTGCCGATGATCATCAGGCAGCGGACGGTGTCGTCGGTCACGCGGGCGGCAGCAGCGGCGGGATCGTTGTTCGCCCAGGCGTCGCTGACGCTGTTGAGCACGTCTTCGTCCACGCCCACCCGGAGCATGGCTTCCGGCGGTCCGACGCGCAGCGAGTACGACACCCAGGGCTTAAGCGCGGCAATCGCCGCCGGAGCGTCGTCGGTGACCTGCACCAACTGCCAGGCGACGACATCGACATCGGCAACCGAGCGACCGGTGCGCGCCGCGCCGGATTCGAGACATTCGTAGACATGGGGCAGCCCGCCACTGTTGAACAGCGATTCGACCAGAACGCCGTCGGCAAGCTCCCCGGCAAGCTGAAGCATCTGCGGTCCGCGCGTGCCGATGTAGATGGGAAGCTCGGCGCGCGGCGGCGAGAAGTCGAGCTTCAACCCCTTAAGCCGGTCGTTCTCGCCGTCGAAATCGACGGATTCGCCCGCCAGCAGCCGCCGGATGATCCTGATCGAGTCGCGCAGGCGACCGATTGGGCGTTCGAGCTTGAGTCCCATCGGCGCGAGCACGGTATTCGGGTTCGCCGTGCCCAGACCGAGGCGGAAGCGCCGGTTGGAAACTTCGTCGAGCGTGCCCGCGCCGCGCGCGATCTGCGCCGGGTAGCGGGTGTAGGGGCTGGTCAAGCCCAAGCCCAAACCGATTTCGCTGGTCGCCTGGGCGCACAAGCCGAGCAGGACGAACGGGTCGCGGTGAAACGTCTGGTCGGGCAGCCAGGCGCAGCGATAATTCAGTTCCTCGCCCAGGCGGATGAAATCTACCGTCTCGCGGTAATGCCAGGACGGGATGAACGCAAAGTCGAAGCGCGAACGCTCGGCGGACATGGATTTTTCTCTCCTTACCCATTCGACGCAGCGATGAACCGCGCTACAGGTGTCCTTCGTACAGGAATTCCTTGAGGCGGTCGACCGGCACGCCTTCCAGCCCCAGCTTTTTCAGCGTCAGCCCTTCCTGCCAGTAATCGACGCCGCGCAGCAGCCCCGCCAGATCGATCATGAGTTTGGTGACGGGCATATCGACGCCGACCAGCCGCCCGACTTCGTAAATGGGAACCAGCCCGAAGCCGACATCCTCGTTGACGTAGCGGTGGTCGAGCGTGCCCGGCGACTTCACCAGACGATTCGGCTCACTGTCCTGCAGGGCGATGTACATGTCGTTGGTATCGACGGCGCGTTTGGACGTGAACGCCGCCTCGTAGAAGTATTCGATGAAGGTCATTTCCTTCATGCCGAGACCGGATTTGCGGTTCAGGGCGCGCACGACTTCCAGCCGCTCGTCGTCCATCTTCTGGATGGCGCGGGCGACGCTGGGCGTAATGCCTTCGGAATAGAAGCGGAAATCGCCCTGCGTGAACTCGATCCAGCCGGCGTTGAGCAGCATTCCGGGCGGGTGCTCCATCGCGTTGAGGTTGGTCAGCCCGGTTTCCAGCACGTTGCCCGCCGGGACGACGGTGGGGAAGACCGCCTTGATGATGGGCGTCAGTTCGTCCAGGTGCTTGCCCGGAAACGCCGACAGGCGGAGATTGGGGATGACCAGAAAGATGCCGACTTTCGCCGGACCCGCCTTGCGGCTGCCGTGCGTGATGGTGATCGTCTCGCAGACGCGCACGTCCTTCTGGTAGCCGGTTTCGCGCAGGCTGTAAACGAAGTGCAGCCCGCCGCCGGTGTGCCCAGGGTTGAGCAGGATGATGTGGTCGTCGGTGAGGCGCGGCGCGAGCAACTGCGCGTACCAGCCGTGCGCAGTGGTCGGGGTGGTGATGACGATGATGCGCGCGCCTTCGAGCGCTTCGTCAATGCTGCTCGTGACGGTATCCAGCGGCGTGAAGCCTTCGCCGATGACGCCGGTGTATTCCAGCCCGCCGCGATCAATGATAGGCTGAATGGTCTCCTGCGTGCGCGAGAACATGCTGACCGAGTGCCCCTGTCGCCCCAGGTCAGCCGCGACGGCGCAGCCGCCATGCCCCGCACCCAGTACCGCGATTCGCTCTGCCATACGTGTTTTCCTTTAGATGCTAGCGAAACGTGCCTAAACCTGGCAGGCGAGACGAGGCGCACCTGCCGTCATGACTGCTGTTCGTGCTGGAAACGCACGGCTTCCGTTCGGATGCCGATTTAGCGCTTGCGCAGTACCGGGTCCATCAGGTCGCGGATTTCGTCGCCCACCAGCACGAAGCCCGTCACTGCCAGGATGATGGCGAGACCCGGATAGATGCCGACCCACCAGTTGTCGATCATGTAGGTGCGCCCGGTAGCGATCATCGAACCCCATTCCGGCTCTGGCTGCTGCGCGCCCAGCCCGATGAAACTCAGGCTGGCGGTGGTCAGGATGACGAAGCCGGCGTCCACTGTCGCCCGGACGAGCACCGGATCGAGGCTGTTGGGCAAAATGTGGCGGACGACGATGCGGAAGGGAGTCGCCCCTGACGCGCGCGCCGCTTCGACGTAGGGGAGGTTTTTGGCGACGAACACCTGCGCGCGGACAAGGCGAGCGTAGCGGGGCCAGCGCACCAGCGCGACGGCGATCATCGCAGTCAGGAGGCTGGGGCCCATCGCCACGACCAGCGCCATCGCCAGCACCAGCGGCGGAAATGCCAGCACGAGGTCGCCGATGCGCATCATGACTTCGTCGAACCAGCCGCCGGCGTACCCGGCGACCGCCCCCACCGGGATACCGATCAGCAGGACTATCGTGAGGACGAAGACGATCACGACCAGGGTAAGGCGCGTGCCGTGCAGCACGCGGCTGAAGACATCCCGCCCCAGCTCGTCCGTCCCCATGATATGTTCCGGGCTAGGGGACTCCAGGCGCTGGCTCATTTCGACCTTGATCGGGCTAAACGGCGCGATCCACGGTCCGGCGATGCCAAGCACGATGACGAGGATGACCAGCAGTTCGCCGAGAATGGTGGCTGGGGACTGCCGAAGCAGCCGGCGGAACGGTTTACGAGTCGCTTTCGGGACTGCCCGCTCGGTAAATGTAGCCATGCGTGATTTGGTCTTGATTGAGGTCATCTTGATATTCTGGGATCCAGGAACGGATACGATAAGTCAACGAGAAAATTGGCGACCACGTAGATGAAGGTAAATAACAGGGCGACGCCCATGATCACCGGATAATCCAGGTTCA
>JADLHH010000413.1 GCA_020848855.1 Anaerolineae bacterium
ACGAACAACTCCTGTTTCGATACAGCAGCGCGCTGGAACGCGGCGATTTCGAGACCGTCGCCGACGTGCTGCGCCAGGCTGAACGCGATCCCGCGCTGGAGCAGATGATCCTCGACATGAACGACGCGCTTTCTGCCGAACGGTTCAATCACGCGAACCCGAAGGAGAACCCGATGATTGCTGCACTTTATCAGAACCGGAAACCGGCACGCTCCCGCGCCAACTGGCAGGGGCTGCCGTTCGTCGCGGCGCTGGCGGTAATCGCGCTGCTGAGCGTGCTGCTCGCCGTCCAGACGCGGGGGAATATCCCCGTGAATTCCGGCGGGAACAACCCACCCGCCGCCGTCGCCCAGATCAATCCCTATTGCACCGGCACACTGATCAGCACCTTTGCAACGGTACCGCTCCATTCGCGTCCGGGGGCGGACGCGCCGGTTGTCGCTGAGCTTCAGCATGACAACAATGCCGGGCGCGAAATCGTCGTGCTCGACCGGGTGAGCGCCGAAAGCGAGATGTGGGTTTTCGTGCGCGTGCTATCGTCACCAGACGTTCCGTTTGGTTGGTTGACCGAGGCGCAGTTCAGCACGCTGGTGGCGGACTGCCAGCCGATGGTCGTGCCGGTTGAGGCGGTCGTGCAGGCATCTGCTACGGCGACGCCCGTACCCGGCATCGCTCAGCATCCATTACTCATCGTCACGCTGCCCAGCGCTGATGTCCAGGTCACCGTGATCACGGCGACACCCGTGCCCTTCGTGATTGTGCCGTCTCTGTTGCCGCCGACCGTCGTCCCGCCCGCGCCGGATGCGGCAGCCGGCGAGCCGTTCATGCCCTTTTACGTGCAGCCCGGCGACACCCTGATCTCGGTTTTGCAGCGCTTCAATATCAGCCTCGACCGCATCCCGGAGCTGATGCGCATCAACAACCTGACCGACAACAGCTTTGTGACCGGCAGCGCCGAACTATCCCCCGGAACGATCCTGCTGCTGCCCGTGCCAAACCTCGGATCGCTCCTGATCTGCACGCTTCAGGATGGCGAACAGGTGGACGTGCTCACCGAAGATTCGGAATTTGCCGAGGTCGTCATGACTCTGCAGGCGGGCGACAGCCTCGACGTGTTCGCCGAGCCGATTGGCGACTGGTACGCGGCGGTTGTGCATTATGATGGCGCGACCATGAGCAGCGTGTACGTGCGCATCGACGCTGTCGAGCCGTTGTCGGGCTGCCAGCCACTTGCACCGGGTGGGACATCCTCGATGGATGCGCTCGCCACGCCCATTCCGGCGACGCTCGTCCCGCGCATCACCACCACTCCGCCGCCAACCCCGACACTTGCGCCGTAAATCGAAGCGGGCAGCCGAGAGATCGTGTCTTGGCTGCCCGCTTCGTCAGTCGTCGCGCATCGCCGCTTCCAGGCGCGGCAGCGACATGTCGTAGCGGTAGGGCACGTTGATGTGCCCGTCGTTGAATAGCTCGAAATCGTGCTTCATGCCCAACGCGTCGAGCTTCTTCGACAGGATGCGCGTGCCGATCTGGAAATTCAGCTCGTCCCACAAGCCGCAGTCGATATAGATGTACTTCATCTGTCGCCACGCAGCGATATGCTCCGGCTGGTCGATCATCCGCACCGGGTCCCACGCCAGCCAGCGCTGCCACACGTCCAGCCGGAGCGCCCCGGTCTCGTCGTCGACCGGCATATCGAAGCCGCGCGGCGCATCCGGGTTGGGCGCGAACGCCGCGCCGTAGCACAGCATCCCCAGCACTGAAAAGAACGGATCGTGCGACTTCGGCTTGATCGTCGGAATCGCTTCGATGAAGCCTTCCAGCCCGCCGAAGCGCATCAGGTTGGCGTGCAGCTTCGCCATATCCGGCAGATAGCCGAACTCGAAGTAGATGTCGCCGCTGTGCGACGCGACCGCCGAGAACAGCTCCGGGTGGCGCATCGACTGCACCATCGCGCCGTAGCCGCCGCTGCTCTTGCCGGTGATGGCGCGGTGTTCGCGGTCGGGGATGGTGCGGTAGTGCGCGTCGACGTAGGGGATCAGCTCGTCCACCAAATAATCTTCGTATTGACCGAGCGCCGACGAGTTGATGTACTGCGCGCCGCCGAAGATCGTGAAGCAGTCCGGCAGCACGGCGATCACCGGGCGCATCTTGCCGGTGGTGATCAGCCGGTCGATGCGCTCCTGAAACGATTCGCCCCATGCCGTCGGCGCAAGCATCAGCGGACCGCTGCCGCCGTGCCCCGCCAGCACGTAGATCACCGGGTAGCGCCGCGACGGGTCAGCGGCGTAGCCCGGTGGCAGGTACACCGGCAGCATCCGCTCGGTGGGGTCGCCGGGGAGATTGCCTTGCAGCACCTTGCTTTCGAGATAGGGGGTGTCTACCCGACCCTGAATCCGCATGGTTCGTCCTCTTTCTGGATACGCCGCGCACAACCAGCCCGCCATTTTAACCGATGCACGGCAAATGGGATTAGTTCCCTGCCACTGGCGGGTCGCGGGGGCACGATCTACCGTGCCCCGCTCCTACTGCACCGGCGCTTCCACCTCGACCTGCGGCGCGGGCGCGGCATGACGCGATGCCCGCCCGATCAGCCACACCACCGGCGCGAGCAGCAGCACCGACGCGCTGAGCGCCGTCCGCAGCCCCAGCGCGCCGCCGACCACGCCGATCACCGGACCTCCGGCGATCTGACCGACGGCGTTGACCTGACCGAAGCCCGACAGCGTCGTCGCCCGCACGCTCGAATCGATGTGCTGGTTCGTCCACGTCGAGACAATCGGCTCTGCCGTGCCGCGCAGCGTCGTGGCGACCCACAGCGCGATCAGCGCGACCCACACATTTTCCACCAGCGCGAAGATGAGCAGTGCCGTGACCATCACCGCGAATGCGGCGATCAGCGCGCGGGTGATGGCACGCTGGCTGCGTGTGTCCAGCCGCCGCCGGGCGATCTCGGTTG
>JADLHH010000414.1 GCA_020848855.1 Anaerolineae bacterium
CATGTCGACCGACACGCTCTCTTTTAGCTGCTCCAGCCGGAACAGCGACACCGGCAGCCGCGCCTGAATGGCGAAGCCCGCCCGTATCAGCTCGCGGCGAATGTGTTCGGGGTGGAAGTCAAAGTTCAGCTCGACGAATTCGACCGGCGTCAGGTCGTAGGGGTTCCAGTCCTGCTTCCGCAGCGCGTGACGCAGCATCGCCTTCAGGTTGCGCTTGTTGGCATGTTCGAGGATGAACACGCCGTTGGGCACGAGCGCGCGCCGCACCTGCGACAGCACCGAATCGACGTGTGCCATATGATGCAGCACCCGCACCATCGTCACGGCGTCGAACACACCGGGGTAGAAGGGCAGCCGGTAGGCGTCGGCGGCGACGTACACGAACCGCGCCGACCGCCCCAGATGCTCCTGCGCGTACTGAAGCTGCGAAAGCGAGTAATCGAGCAGCACAACCTGCCCGAAGGCGTCGTATTCGTTGGTCAGGCGACCGAAACCCGCGCCGACTTCGAGCATCCGTCGCCCACCCAGCGGCAGCAGCCGCTGTAGAGCGATGCGCTCGACACGGTCTTCGTAGTCACGACCACGACTCTCCCAGAACTCCGTGCGGTAGTTCGAGCCTTCGTAATCACAAATGGGCGGGCGGGATTCCGGCTGAGACATCTCAAACTCGGATGAACGTATCCAGTTATCAACAGTAACAACAAGTATGTCGCAATAGTTTCGCCGTGACCAGAGACAATCTGGATTTTTATACGGATATTCAGGAATCAAACCTGGCGCTAACCGCCCGGACGTTAACCGCCCGGCGCTGGCGTTGGCAAAATGCCGAGGTCATCCGGGGCAGCCGAAACACCGTAGTCGATGTCCGACGCCGTGTAGTCGCCATACGAGCCGTCGTAGTTGTAGCCCGGAATATCCGGCGGCAGGTTCGCCAGCGCGCGGTCGTTGACGGCGGCGGGTCCGCCCTGCGCGTACACATCCGGGCGCAGCGCCTCGTCCAGCGACGGAATCCCGCCTCGCATCACCAGCCCGGTTTCGACCGGGCGATTCTCTGGCTCAACCGGCTCGTGGGCATAAGGATAGCGCAGACCCGCCGTCTGCGAAAAGCCGAACCAGGGATCGCGCGAATAGTCGTTTTCAGCAAGCAGGTTGACCCCGCGCCCACTGACAATATCGCCGACCATCTGCCCGGCTTCACCGAAGTTGTCGGGAAGATTGTAAAGCGCGCGCGCCAGCGGCTCGAAGATCAGCCGCAGATTGTCGAACGGGTCGTGAAGCTGAGTCTCGCTCAAGGGGATGACGGCGCGCACGTCCATCGCCACGTCGATCTGCTGGTCAACTGGCACATTCAGATCAAGCTGAACCGGCAGCTCCAGCCCGGCGGGCAGATTCAGGTACACCTGCGCGTTGTTCAACTGCCCGATGCCGGGCAGTACGATGGTCGCGCCCACGCTCAGCGGAACGGATTCGGTCAGCGTGACAATCGTGGACTGGTTCAGCGGCAGGTCGAACTTGACCGGGATCGTATCGCGCACCGGGATCGTCCAGTCGATGGTCGCCTCGTCCAGCCCGACGAAGCTGCTGTGCAGACCGGCGACCAGCGGCGTCACGACGTTGTTCTTGATATCGAAGATAAACAGCACCAGCGCAAGCACCACCAGAACCAGCACGACGTTGACCACGAACGAGAAAACAATCATGAAGTTCTTGAAGACTCTGCCGAATGTCCTAAGCGCGCGCATATGCTGTTCCCCGGATGTACCTGCCTAGTGACACTATACACCCGCGATTCGACCAGCGCGAACAACAAAGAGGTCAGGAGAGAGCCGTTCAGTTGAGCCGAGATCGTCTGACGCTGCTGGAGATTCAAATCCCCAGCTATAGAAAAAACAGCGACCCCCTTCAGGGGGTCGCTATTCGATCTTAGTTTGAGTCGCCTCTTCAGGGGGCGACGTGTTTCCATAGCCGGGGGATTAATCTCCCCGGCGAACAAGCGGAGAAACACCAGCCTGTCGGAATTACAACCCCGCATCGCGACGCAGCATATCGGCTTTGTCGGTCTTTTCCCACGACACGTCGAGGTCGTCGCGCCCGAAATGCCCGTACGCTGCTACCTGCCGGTAGATCGGGCGGCGCAGGTTCAGGTCGCGGATGATCGCCGCAGGGCGCATGTCAAAGTGCTTGCGAATCAGCGCCTCGATCTGGTCGTCCGGGATCGCGCCGCTGCCGAAGGTTTCCACTGCCAGCGAAGTCGGCTGGGCAACGCCGATAGCATACGACACCTGAAGCTCGAAGCGCGTCGCCAGCCCCGCCGCGACCACGTTCTTGGCGATATAGCGCGCCATGTATGCCGCGCTACGGTCAACTTTCGTCGGGTCTTTGCCGGAGAACGCGCCGCCGCCGTGCCGGGCGACACCGCCGTAGGTATCCACAATGATCTTGCGCCCGGTCAGCCCGGCATCCCCCAGCGGACCGCCAGTGACGAAACGCCCGGTCGGGTTGACGAAGATGCGGGTGTTCTGAAGCAGTTCAGGCGGCACAACCGGGCTGATAATCTGCTCTGTCACCGTTTTTTCAATCGTGGCGTGGTCGACATCCGGCGCGTGCTGTGTCGAAATGACAATCGTATCGACACGCTTCGGCTTGCCGTAAGCATATTCGACCGTGACCTGGCTCTTGGCGTCCGGGCGCAGCCACGTAATTTCGCCCGCTTTGCGCGCTTCGGCGAGGCGGCGCGTCAGCTTGTGTGCCAGCGAAATCGTCAGCGGCATCAGTTCGGGCGTCTCGTCGCAGGCGAAGCCGATCATCATGCCCTGGTCGCCCGCGCCGGTGGCTTCGATCTCGGCGTCGGTCATCGTGCCTTCACGCGCTTCGAGCGCTTTGTCGACGCCCTGGGCGATGTCGCTCGACTGTTCTTTGATCGAGACCATCACGGCGCAGGTGTCGGCGTCGAAGCCGTACTTGCCGCGCGTGTAGCCGATGCCGCGCACCGTGTCGCGCACGATCTTCTCGATGTCGACGTAGGTGCTGGTGGTGATTTCGCCGAAGACGAAGACCACCCCGGTGGTGGTGGCGCTCTCACAGGCGACACGGGCGTTGGGGTCGCTGGCGATGATCGCGTCGAGTACCGCGTCCGATACCTGATCGCACATCTTGTCGGGGTGCCCTTCGGACACCGATTCGGAAGTGAAGAAATAGCGGGGCGACGACATGAACGTCGAGCTGGCTAGTTCCGGGCGCAACTGCGTCATTTTTTGATCCCCTTCGCTAAAACAAAAAACGCCTCTCCGGCAGGGAGAGGCGTGGGGGTTACTAGCTTCACCGCTCATCTGCCAGAGTACACACTCTGCCGGAATTGGCACCGTCCCGGCGCTCCGGGGGTTGCCGCGGTTTCACAGGGCCGAACCCTCCACCGCTCTGGATGAGTATTCCATCAGGATGGGCGAAAATCGCTCATTCTGAACTTGCGATCAACTATAGCACCGACGATCCGCAGAAGCAAGTGGTGGTCAGCGCTCGATGCTCATCGTCAGGACGAAGCTCCCCGCCCCGCCATCGAGTTCTTCGACGTGGATCGTATACTCACCGGTTTCGGGCAGCGCGAAATGCCGAATCTGCGAGTCATAGTAGCCCATCCCAAACGGCGATCCTTCGTAGTCGTCGTTCTCCAGCAGAATTTCTCCACCCGGCGCAAACAGTTGCAGAAGCGTGTCGAAGTCCAGTCCCAGCCCGCGCACGGTGATGCTCACGACATCCCCCGCCTGCCCCTCGAAGCTGCGGTCATATGGCTCGCTCGCGCCAACCGTCTCGAAAAACAGGTAATGGCTGACGCCCGCGCCCGGCGAATCGGGTTCCGACGGCGCGGGAAAGGCGAACTGCTCGACGGCTGCCGCATCGTCCGGCGCAGTGATGTCCTGCGGCTGGTTGATGGCGCTCAGGGTCACGTCGAGCGTCGCCGTCACGGTGAACGGCAGGTCGGCGTAACCCAGCACCGTCGGGTCGAGCGGCATATTCAGGTTGAGGGCGAAGCGATGCGGCAGTTCGTCGTCAAGCCCAACATACTGGTCGATGGTGAGCGAGGCATTTTCGAACAGCACACTGTTGATGCGCACGATCTCGTCCAGTTCATCCGGCGAGGCGGTGATCAGGTCGTTACCCTGCGCGCTGGCGAAAGCCGCAACCGCCTCGACGAAACCGCCGGTCTGCATCAGTTCATGCAAACTGACGATGATCTGGAAATGGGCGGTAGGCACATCCCCGACCGACTCGTCATCGAGGCGCTGCGCCGAAACGAACACCGCCGGATCGACTCCCGCCAGCGCCGCGACAATCGCGCTCACGCCGTCCACCGCCGACATATCCCACCTCGCCAGCGCATCAGGGTTGGTGGTGAGCGCCGCATATTGATAGATGAGATCGGCGGCGTAAGCCGATACGCCGGAGACCGCCTGCCAACCGTCGCCGGGATTGAGATAAAGCGTATCATCGACCCAGCGCAGTTCGGAATCGACCATGAGAAACCGCGTCGTGCCAAGTTGCACGGTTCCCTCAGCCGAAATTCCCAACGTACGCGCCGCTCGGTCTACCGCCCCGGAGCCAGACAGATCGGCGCTCATGGCAAACGTATCCAGCCCGTCGACGGCGAGGTGCGCCGTATAGTCGAAAGCGAAGCTGCCCAGCGGCGCGGTGTTGGCGGCGGTCAGCAGCAGCCCGTCGTCGGCGCTCAAGCCGAAGTCACTCTGCGCCAGCGCCGGCGCAGCGACCAGCAGCACGATTCCCAGCAGCGCGAAAACGATCCGGTTCATAGGCGCCCTCGTAACGATGTATGGATGATCGACAATGATGGTTCTATTGTAGCGCCCCCGGTCGATTTTGGTGGGCTTTGCATTTGATGCATCTTCACCGACTGCGTTATCATCTTCCGCCGACAACTCAAGGGGCGATCAACATGCAGGAAAGCGATCTCACCAACGCGCTGAGCAACGACATCCGGCTGCTCGGCGGCTTACTGGGCGTCATTATCCGCGAGCAGCACGGCGAAGATGCCTTTCAGCTTGTCGAACAGGTGCGCGCCGAAGCGAAAGACCGGCGCAAGGGTGATACCGACGCCGAAGCCGCTCTGCGCGCCACCATCGACCAGTTGGACATCCCCTCGCTGAATGTGCTGACCAAAGCCTTCAGCAACTATTTCCAGTTGATCAATATCGCCGAAGACCAGCAGCGCATCCGCGTGCTGCGCATCCGGGAAGCCAAAGGCGAGCTGAACGAATCCATCGGCAGCGCCATCGCGTCGATGCGGGCGGCGGGCATCGACGCCGCGCAGATGCGCACCCTGATCGACCGCGTGCGCGTGCGGCTGGTAATGACCGCGCATCCGTCCGAAGCCAAGCGCAAAGAGGTGCTGATCAAACTGCGGCAGATTGCCCGAATGATCGCCTGGAAGGACGAAAAACGCCTGCTGCCGCGCGAACTGCGCGAACTGGAAACGACCATCTGCGAGGAAATCGAAGAACTCTGGCAGACGCGCCCGACGCGCGCCTCACGCCCGAAAGTCGAGGATGAAGTCGATTTCGGGCTGTATTTCATCACGTCGGTGATCATGGACGTGACGCTCGATCTGTACGACGAGCTTCGCTATGCGCTGGACGAACACTACCCCGACGCCGACTGGTCGCAGCTTCCGCCCGTGCTGCAGTTCGCATCGTGGATCGGCGGCGACCGCGACGGCAACCCCAACGTCACCGCCGACGTGACGCTGGAGACGCTGCACACGCTGCGTCAGGCAGCGCGGCAGGTGTACCTCAACGAGATCGCCTTCCTGCGCGACCACCTCACCCAGTCCACCTATGAAATCGATGTGTCGACCGCGCTGATTCAGCGGGTGCAAAGCAGCATCCTGCCGGATCAGTCGCCGGACGAACTGTATCGGTTGATGATGGATGCCATCTGGGAACGGCTCGACCACGACGCATACGGCTCGCACCACGACCTGCTCGACGATCTGCTGGTCGTGCGCGACAGCCTGGTAGCGAATCACGGCGAATATGTCGCCAACGGCACGCTGCGCCGGCTGATCGAGAAAGTGCGGCTGTTCGGGCTGCACCTCGTACCGCTCGATATCCGCGAGGATGCCCGGCTGCAGCGCTCGACCGTCGCCGAACTGCTGCACTATTACGGGCAGGTCGAAAACTACGCCGAGCTTTCCGAAGACGAAAAACAGGCGCTGCTCACCCGCGAGATCACCAACCCGCGCCCGTTCTTCCCCATCGACCCACAGTTTTCGGACACGACCAACCGCATCATCGCCACCTGGCGCATGATCGCCCGCGCGCACCGGCAGTACGGCAGCACATCTATCGACAGCGTGATCGCCAGCATGAGCGCCGCGCCGAGCGATACGCTCACCATGCTGCTGTTCGCCCGCGAAGTCGGCGTGCAGGATTCGGTCGATCTCGTGCCGCTGTTCGAAACCATCGACGACCTGCGCGGCGCGGCGGGCATTATGGAAGCGCTGTTCACCAACCCGGAATACCACAAACACCTCGAACGGCGCGGGATGCGTCAGCAGATCATGCTCGGCTATTCCGACAGTAACAAGGACGGCGGCTATTTCTCATCCAACTGGAACCTGTACACGGCGCAGCAGGCGCTCGCCGAAGTGTGCGTCCGGCACGCCGTCAAGCTGGAGCTGTTTCACGGGCGCGGTGGCAGCATCGGGCGCGGTGGTGGTCCCACCAACCGCGCCATTCTTGCCCAGCCGTCCAACGCCTTTCAGGGTCCCATCAAGATCACCGAACAGGGTGAAGTGATCGCCTACCGGTATGGCAACGAGGAAATCGCGCGGCGGCATTTGAATCAGGTGATGAATGCCGTCCTGACGGCGCTCGGCACGCCGTCAAATGCCGAGGTGCGCCCGGAGTGGCTGGCGGCGATGAACGCGCTCTCGACCACCAGCGAGGAAACGTACCGCACTTTCGTCTATGGCACGCCCGGCTTCCTCGATTACTGGTATCAGGCGACGCCGATCAACGAACTGGCGCGCTTGCCCATCGGCAGCCGCCCGGCAAAGCGCAGCAAAGGCGGCTTCGAATCGATCCGCGCTATCCCGTGGATGTTCTCATGGATGCAGAGCCGCGCCATCATCCCAAGCTGGTACGGCGTCGGCACGGCGCTGGAAGCTTTCTGCGCCAGCGGCGGCGGACTCGACACGCTCCGGCAGATGTTCCGCGAATGGTCGTTCTTCCACGCGCTGATCGAGAACGTCGAACTCGACATCGCCAAAGCAGACCTGGAGATCGCCCGGCTGTATGCCGATCTGGTCACCGACCCGCGCATCCGCGTGCAGATTTACGACCAGATGCAGGACGAGCACGCCCGCGCCAGCCGCCAGATTTGCGCCATCATGGGGCAGTCCGAGCTGCTGGACCACACCCCGGTGATGCAGCTTTCCATCGAGCGGCGCAACCCATATGTCGACCCGCTCAACTACATTCAGGTATCGCTGCTGCGCCGCCTGCGCCCGCTCCCACCCGGCACCGAAGAATACGACACTCTGCTCGACGCGGTGCTGGCGAGCGTCAACGGCATCGCCGCCGGCATGAAGACGACGGGGTAGCACCATCGCACCCCTGCCATGCGAAATCACTGCCGGGATTCCATTCAGGACTCCGGCGATCCCTTTCGCCGTGTTCCCGCGACAAACCAAACAGCACGCCCCTGCCCGGCAAAATGGTGCTAGGATTCACGGCGTCGTTTAGTGACGCAGGAAATCGAGGTGAGATTGTGAGACGGCAGTTGGTTTTGGCTGTGCTGGTCGCGCTGGCGGTTGTGAGCATGGTGTGGGCGCAGGAAAACACGCTCAGCTACGGCACGCCGGTTGAGGGCGCGATCAGCGGCGTGAATTTTCAGGAAGACTGGACGCTCAGCACGGCGTCGGCGGATCGGCTGATGGTGCAGGTCGAGCGCACCGGCGGCAACCTGATTCCCCAGGTCAGTATCATCGACGCGAACGGCGGCGAGATCGCCCAGAGCTACGGCTCCGACTATACTTACGCCGCCGCCGAAATTGACGATTTCACGCTGCCTTCCGCCGGGACGTACACGATCCGGGTGACCCGCTACGGCGATGAGACGGGCGAGACCAAAGGCAGCTACTCGCTGGAAGTGACCCCGCTGGGCACAGCCGAGGATAACCCCAACAACCAGTTCGTGATCAGCGACATTCAGCCCGATACGCCACTCGACGGCGAAATCACCGCGACTCACTGGCGGCATCTGTACACGTACACCGCGCAGGCGGGCGATGTCATCGACGTGATCGCCCGGCGCACCGGCGGCACACTGACGCCGGTCGTGCAGGTGCTGGACGCCAACGACACCGCGCTGATGACGGGGTACAACCAGAGCGCCTTCGCCGAAACTAGTCAGGTGCCTCTGCCGGCAGCCGGCACGTATACCATCGTCGTCAGCCGCGAGAGCGACCAGAGCGGCTACACCCTGGGAACCTACGAACTGACGGCACGGCTGATCGGCGCGGGCGAAGGCAGCCCGCTACTGGAAGGACTCGCCGGAACGGTTGTGTACAACCAGCCGCTGACCGGCAGCATCAGCGGCGAGCGCTGGTACGATGACTGGCAGTTGACCACCGACGCGAGCGACACGATCACGCTGAACGTGACGCGCACCGACGGCGACCTGAAGCCGGAAGTCATTCTGCTTGGCGGCAGCGGTCAGGAACTCTATCATGGCTATGTCGACCAGACGGATGCCGCAGCCACGATTAACCCCTATACGTTCGATGGCGCGGGAAGCTATATCGTGCGCGTCAGCCGTGAGAGCGGGCAAACCGGCGAAACGACCGGCGCATACGCGCTGACCGTCACACTCAACGGCACGGGCGAAGACAGCCCGGCGCTCATCGAACCGGTCGGTGAAGTCACGCTCGGCGAGCCGGTCGAAGGCGAAATCACCAATGCGAAATGGGAGAACGTCTGGACGTTCGAAAGCGCGCAGGGCGGCAGCGTCACCGTACGCGTCGAGCGCACCAGCGGCACGCTCTCGCCTATGATCTATATCTGGGACGCCAACGGGCAGGAAATGTACAGCGCGTACCCTGCCAACACCCGCGATTCCGCCGAGATGACCAGCTATTCGCTGCCGGGAAGCGGCACGTATCGCATCGTCGTCAGCCGCGAAAGCGACCAGGACGGCTACACCGTCGGCGGCTATCAACTCACGGTCAGCGCGGCGGGCTGACCAACATTCACGACAGGGGCGTCTGCAAACCGGGCGCCCCTCATTCATATATGCAATTAAGATTGTAATTTTCCTGCTTTTCCATATAATTTGACAGAATATAGTGGAGGTCAGCCGAGCCATAGACGCCTACTGTCAGGGTCATCGCATCAAATTTCACACAGGGTTTCCAATGGTTCACAACGCTCTTGTAGGGGCGAACCCACGTGTTCGCCCGCTGGGGCAGACACACAGGTCTGCCCCTACAAAACACCTATGACCC
>JADLHH010000415.1 GCA_020848855.1 Anaerolineae bacterium
CGAGGATATCCTGCACCGCCACCTCGACACCATCAAGGCGAGCGCGCCGGAGCGGTTCTACATGTTCGGCGGCGTCGATTGGTCGAAGTGGGGGGAGCACGGAGACAATTTTGGCGAGTGGGCAGCGGCGCGCTTTCGCCAGCAGGTGACGCGCGGAGCGGACGGCTTGAAAATCTGGAAGCCGTTCGGGCTGCACGTGCGCGACCAACACGGGGCGCTGGTCGCCATCAATGATCCTCGGCTCGACCCGCTGTGGGCGACTGCGGGGGAGCTTGGCGTGCCGGTATTGATTCACGCCGCCGACCCAGTCGCTTTCTTCGACCCGCTGAATGCTGCCAACGAGCGGTTTGAAGAACTGAACGCCCACCCGGACTGGCAGTTTCCCAGCCCGCCATTTCCGCCGTTCATGAAGATCATGACCGATCTCAAGTCGCTGGTGGCAAACCATCCCAAAACGACATTTATCGGCGCGCACGTTGGCTGCTATTCCGAAAATCTCGGCTGGGTGGGGCAAATGCTGGACGACTGTCCGAATTTTTACGTGGACGTCAGCGCGCGCATCAGCGAACTGGGTCGCCAGCCCTACACGGCGCGCCGCTTCTTCCTCGAATATACTGAGCGCATCCTGTTCGGTATCGACGCGGGCGCGAGTCTGGAGACGTACCGCATCTACTATCGCTTCTTGGAAACCGACGACGAATATTTCAATTATGGCGACAGCGTGATCCCCAGCCAAGGGCGCTGGTACATCTATGGCTTGAACCTCCCTGATGACGTATTGGAGAAGGTTTATCACCGAAATGCGGAGCACATCTTCAAGCGCTTGTGAGTCGCCTTCGTGTACAGCCGGATACTTTCATGATCCTGATGATCATTTTTCGAGTATAAACTGTCGGATACAAGTATCATCTAATCAAAACGTTTGGTGGAGACTATGTCCAATTCCGATTTACTTGGTTTGGAGCGTCAAGAGAAAATCGCTCAACTGCTTGAAGAGCACGGCAAGCTCACCGTTGCAGAAATCAGCCAGGCGTTTGAGGTTAGTGAAGCCACAGTCCGGCGCGATTTGTCGGCGCTTGCCGAACGAAACTTGATCCGCCGCGTGCATGGTGGTGCTATGCGTGCACAGCCAGTTGCCACCAGCGAAGCGCCGATTATGCAGCGGATGGAAGAGCACACTGATATCAAACGCCGCATTGGGCAGGCAGCCGCGCGGTTGATTCACGATGGCGAGACAGTCTTGCTTATTGGCGGCAGCACCGGGACTGCGGTCGCACGCGAGCTAGGAACACACGCAAACCTGACCCTAGTGACAGACTCACTGATCGTCGCCAATGAGCTGATTCGGCAGGGAATTCACAAGGTCATCATCCTAGGTGGAATGATCGACGCAGACGAGTTTGCGGTGCGGGGTACACTGTCCCGACTGCTCCTATCCGAGCTTCAGGTCGATAAGGTGATCCTCGGCACAAAGGCGATTTCCCCCCAGCGCGGTCTGAGCGCCGAGAGCGCAGAAGAAGCCGAGCTTTTTCGCGGCTGCATTCAGGCAGGGCATTACATTATTCTGGTCACCGATAGCAGCAAGTTCAACCAATCGGCGCTCGTGCGTATCGCTCCGGTGGACATCCTCGATGCGCTCGTAACCGACTCGAACATCGATGCAGCGACAATCGAAGCATTGCAAGAGCGCGGGGTATTCGTCGAAATTGTGCCGTCAGGCGATTAAGATCATGGGACGGTAACATATTCTCCCATCGAAGGTTCGCCTCTGATTTCGTAGCCAGTCTTGGACAAGCTGATTGGCGACAAAGGCTACCTGTCCGCCTTCCCTGCACCTAATTCATCACGTTAGTGCTATTGTAGGGGCGCAGATGCAACCTGCGGTTGCCTAGTTGCGCCCCTACAAACCCTTATAGACTTTTATAGTCCGAATAATGGTTTTGATGCGTTTGCCCCACCCCCGATATTGACATTCAGTGTCATGATCAACACGATGTGCTATAATTGGCACTTGTGCTGTGTGGGAGCATAGCGCGAAATAAGGAGCCAAACCTTATGACCATTGGCGACCCGAAAAATACGAAACAGAGAGCCAAACCGTTTGCCGAAGCGGTGCCGTCAGCGCCAGAGAAGCTCAAGGCGCGCAAACGGCAGGTCGTGCGCGACGCCTTGAGTGATGCTGCCGCAGAATTGTTTTGTAAACGGGGTTTCGAGGCAGTCACTGTCGAAGAAATCGCGCAGGCGGCGGGCGTCTCCCGGCGAACCTTCTTCCGTTACTACGAATCCAAAGAAGATGTGATGGTTGAGCGCCTCGACCGGGATGGGGAGCGGTTCATCGCAGAACTCGCTGCGCGTCCGCTTGACGAGCCGCCACTGTTAGCGATCCGCAATGCGCTGATACCCGCCATCGAGTATCGACTGGAGGAACCCGATCTTGTTCGTGATGCCACACGCCTTCTGCGGGAGACCAGCGCACTTCGGCGTGCGCTGATGGAACGGCGTAACCGCATTGAAGAGCGGACAGCGGCGTTGATGACTCAGCGATTGGGTGCTTCAACCAAAGATAATACACCTATGCTGCTGGCTTTTCTCGCGCGCGCCCTGAGCGACACCGCCTTTAACGCCTGGTATGACCACGAGACGGACGACATCGCAAGTCTGGTCAATGACCTGATCAGCCGCCTGCGCCGCATTGTCACAGATATGCCAGCGGAATATATCAAGCCGGGAAAGTAATCGTTCCTTTTCGATCCTTGAGAACAAGCATACGTCTCTCATCCGAGGAGTCCTCCATGTCACACACTGACGCCCTTACATCCACACTTCCCTACCGCAATCCCACCCTGAGCGTCGAAGAACGGGTCGCCGATCTCCTGGAGCGTATGACGCTTAAGGAGAAGATCGGTCAACTGATGTTGTTGAATGCGGCGGATGATGAACTGTCGTTCATCAATACCTATCAGCCCGGCTCGATCCTCCACATTGTCGGTGAGAAGATCAACCGTGCCATTGATCTCGCTGCACAGAACCGTCTCGGCATCCCGCTGCTTATCGGCGAGGACTGTATTCACGGTCACTCGTTCTGGAAAGGGGCGACCATTTTCCCAACTCAGTTGGGGATGGCTTCAAGCTGGAACCCGGAGTTGATCGAACAAATCGGGCGTGTGACCGCCGCCGAGATGATCCCAACGGGGATTCACTGGACGTTTTCGCCCGTTCTGTGCCTGACACGCGATCTGCGCTGGGGGCGCACAGACGAAACCTTCGGCGAAGACCCATATCTGATTGGCGAACTTGGCGTCGCGCTCATTCGCGGCTACCAGGGGAGCGGTCTCGATGATCCAACAGCGGTGCTTGCCACCGCCAAGCATTATGCGGGCTACTCGGAAACGCAGGGCGGTCGG
Organism: Anaerolineae bacterium; assembly: GCA_020848855.1. The sequence continues at coordinate 3,405 of JADLHH010000415.1, forward strand.
GATGCGTCCGAGGCTGATCTGTCGCGCCGCAAGCTCCGCAGCTATTTCCTGCCGCCGTTCGAGCGCGCGGCGCGCGCCGGAGCGATGACCTTCATGACGGGCTACCAGTCGATGGATGGCGGTCCCTCAACCATGAACCGCTGGCTGCTGACGGACATTCTCAAGGACGAGTGGGGCTTTCGCGGAATTCTCGTGACGGACTGGGATAATGTCGGTCGGCTCGTTCGAGAACAGAAGGTTTGCGCCACCTACGCGGATGCCGCCATTGTCGCCCTCCGCGCGGGCAACGACATCATCATGACCACGCCGGAATTCTATGAGGGCGCGCTCGAAGCGGTGCGCAGCGGTCGCCTTGCCGAGTCCGAAATTGACGCCCCCTGTGCTCGTCTGCTGGCGCTGAAGTTCCGCCTGGGACTCTTCGAGAATCGCCGTCGTCCTGACCTCGAACGCGCCGCCGCCGAGAGTGCGCGCCCCGAGCATCGCGCTGTCAACCTCGCCGCTGCCCGGCAAAGTCTGATACTTCTTCAGAACAATGGCTTGCTCCCCCTTGATTCGGCAACGATCAAGTCCATCGCGGTCGTCGGACCCAATGCCGACGATGACTTGCAGCAGCTCGGTGACTGGTCACTCGGCGCAGTTCAGCACCCGCCGAAAGCCGGTAAGCAGCCGCGTGAGAAAACGACTACCATACTGGATGGTATTCGCGCTCTGGCACCGGCTGGCACTTCCGTTCAATATGAATGCGGCTGCTCGATCATCGACGGTGATCTCTCCGGCATTCCCGCCGCCGTTGCCGCAGCCCAGGCTGCCGACGTGGTCGTGGCGGTTGTCGGTGACCATTTGAAATTCGTCGGCGAAAGCAATAGCACCGCGACCCTTGAACTGCAAGGCGGACAGATAGCGCTGCTCGATGCGCTGGAAAAGACCGGCAAGCCCCTGATCGTCGTGCTCGTGAACAGCAAGCCGCTCGTGCTGCCACCCTCGGCAAAGCGTGCTGCGGCGATCCTCGAGGGTTTCAACCCCGGTATGGAGGGCGGACGCGCGCTTGCCGAAGCGCTGTTCGGACAATTGAACCCGTCGGGCAAGCTCACGATCTCAATCCCGATACACGTCGGTCAGCAGCCCGTATTCTACAGTCAGGTACGCGGTCAGCATGGCGATCGCTACGCCGATCTCACCCAGGAACCGCTCTTCCCCTTCGGGCACGGTCTGAGCTATACCAAGTATCGCTACTCAAACCTACGGCTCGACGTATCCACTCTTACACAGGGGCAATCCGCGATCGTCTCGGTAGACGTGGAAAATATCGGAGAGCGGGCGGGCGATGAGATCGTGCAGGTCTATGTGAGCGATCTCATCACCTCGGTCACATGGGTGAACAAGGCGCTCAAGGGGTTTTCCCGCCTGCATCTCGAACCGGGTGAGAAGAAGACTGCACAGGTTTCACTCCCCTGGGAAGCGTTCCAGATCGTGGATGCGGAGGGAGTGAGCGTGGTCGAGCCGGGCGAATTCGAAATTCTCGTCGGTCCTTCTTCGCGCGATTCGGATTTGCTCAGAGTATCAATGCGCGCAGAGTGAACGTGATGATGAAGGCGATCACCCCCCGCCCCGATCAGCGACACCTCTGGAAGCTGCGTCAAATGTGTGGCACTGAGACGTTGAACTAAGGCAACCGATGAGGATTCACGACTTTTCGCAGACAGCCGCGCCTACTGACTTTCGGCGAGTGGCTCCGGAGGCAGCGGCGAATCGAAATTCTCCAGCGCACCGTAATAATAGCGCGGCGACAGCTTGCTGAACACGGCGGAGAGGAAGTTCAACACCTCGCCGGCATATAAGCCGCCGCGCTGGTAGACCGCGAACCGGTTTTCGCCCTGCGTTCGGTGCGGAGCGGGGGCGGACGTCAGCACGATCACTGGCACGTCCCGGAACTCCGGCTGCGCGCGCAACTCCGTCAGCAGGCGCAGCCCCTCGGTCTCGGGTGTCATGCCATCCAGCAGTACCAACTCGGGCACGCGGGAAGTGACCGCCGCCAGAACCTGTTCGTAATCATAAACCCGCCGCACGACATAGCCTTGATCGACAGATTCCAGCATCCGTTCGACCAGCAGCGCCAGCCCGCGATCCGAAAGTGCGATCAGGATGTCGCGCACGACGCCGACGCGCCCGATCGCTTCCAGCAGCGTCTGGGCATTGACCGGCTTGGTGAGGTACGCGCGCACGTCGAGTTCCTTCGCCATGCCCGCGTCTGTGTCGCCGGGCAATGAACACTCGACCACTGGCACACCGAGATCGGCGAAGGTGTGAGTCGCCGTCGGCTCATCGCTGTTCACGTTATGCACGATCATCTTCGGGTGATGCGTCAGCACCATCTCCGGTAGAAGCCGCACATCGCGCACCGGGATCACCTCGCAATCCTGAAGCGCACGCTCCAGCAGCGACAGGGCTGCGCTTTCCGCGCCGACCACCAGTGCCGTGCGCCGCGCGCCGTCGCTCGCCGTCGACACCCGCCCTTCGACCGGACGCGCCCGCGCCCCGACAAGCTGCTCGGTCGTCGGCAGCGCAAACGAGAAGCACGAACCGACGCCTTCTTCGCTCTCCACCCAGATGCGCCCGTGATGCGCCTCGACAAAGCGCTTGCTGATCGCCAGCCCCAACCCTGCGCCCGTGCGGCTGCGCTTCAGTGACGGGTTCGCCTGATAGAACTCATCGAAGATGTACGGCAGCTTGTCGGAGGAGATGCCTGTCCCAGTGTCGCGTATGCTGATGATCGCCTCGCTCCCGTCCTGCCGCGCCGAAAGCTCGATCACACCGGCTTCGGTGAAGCGGCAGGCGTTGTTGAGCAGGTTCAGAATCACCTGACGGATTCGCGTGCAGTCGATTTCCACGACCGGCAGGTCATCGGGTACGTTAAATTCGAAGTGCAGCGCGCCACGCTGAATCGAATGTTCGGCGATTTGCACTGTATCTTTGAGGAAAGGCGTGAGCACGGTACGCTCCGGTGTGATGGTGAAGCCGGTCATCTCGAAGCGCGACAGATCGAGGATGTCGCCGATCAGCGCCAGCAGATGCTGACTGTTCCGATAAATCTGGTGGATGTCCTGCCGCAGCCTCGGCGTCCAGTCTACGTCGCCGTACACGTCCGGTGAGAGGTACATCATCTCGCTGAAGCCGAGGATCAGGTTGAGCGGCGTCCACAATTCGTGGCTGATGTTGGCGACAAACTGCTCCTTGAGGCGTCGGGCATCTTCGGCATGTTTGCACGCCCAGACCAGCTCTAACTGGATGTGGCGCTGGTTTTCATATGCCGACTGCAGCGACCGCAGCGCCTGACTCAGTTCTGCCCGATGCTCGCGGGTGGTATCCAGCAGTTCCTGGCTGCGAAGCTGCATGGTGCTGTACCAGTGGACGACCGTGAACAGGGTATAGGCGCTCAGCCAGCTAGCCCCCGCCGCTAAAGTCAGCACAACCGTCACGTCGAACAGTGGGTATTCGCGCACGCCGGCGAGGTTGAGCGCCGCCATCACGACGACGAACAATACGGCGTTCGCAAGCCCAGCATTACGCATCAGCATGGCGCTAACGAACACGCACGGCACGCTGAAGTACGCCAGCAGTGGATCGTTGAACGTGATCAGCGCGACGAGCAGATGGGCAGTGATGCCCCACACGAAGATGTGCCGGGCGATCACCGGCGCGCGGTTGAGCATCACCTGTACAGCCCGACTGAAGACCACCAGCGCGAACGGAATCAACACGCTGCTGAACAGCAGATCGCGGCGAACGAGCACATACCAGATCGCCAGAATGCCGAAGCCGATCAAGCCGAAGCTCAGCCGCCAGACGAGCCGCGCACGGACTTCTTCGAGGCTGTCGCTAAAGCTGTGGGTCGTTTCCATAGATGAGAACCTGCGTTCAGTTCTGTTGGATGGTCAGATGACGGCGATTTGTTCGAGCGCATCCAGAATCGCCTCGCGGCTGGCAGGCTTGGAGATAAAGCGCGTTGCTCCCAGCGAATAAGCAAGCTGCGGGTCGTTGAATACGGTGCAGACGATGATCGGGATATGCGCGATCGAGGGGCGCAGACGCAGGCGCTGAAGCAGTTCCCAGCCGTCGCGCTCCGGCATCATCACGTCGAGCACGATCAGCGTCGGGTTCAGTTCTTCCGCCTGATCCACGACATCCTGAGTCGCGGACGCGCTGATGATCAGGCAGTTATAGCCTTCGAGGAAGCGCCCCAGCAGTTCAACCCAACCTTCGTTGTCGTCGATCACGAGGATGGTCACGTTCTCGGATGTCATGTGCAGCGCAACGCGGTAATTCGACGCGGGGAAATTGTCGACGGTAAGCGTCCAGTGCAGTCGATCAGCAAGCTTGATTACAGCAGCGAAACTGGTCACCGCGTCGATGTCCTGATCGGTCGCGTAGCGCAGCGTCAGCGTCACGCTGGCGTGATCCACTGCGAAGGACGCGCACAGAATGCCCGGTCGCGCCTGCTGCACGGCAAGGCTCAGCAGACTGATCAGAATCTGGTGCGCGAACGCCGCGTCGGTCGAAAGCATCATCGGATCCGGCGGAGCGTCGAGATCGATTTCGACCCCCTGCTGCTGCGCGAGCTTCTCGACGGCATGTTCCGCCTGCCGAAAGACCGCACCGACATCGACCGGGCTGAAACTGAGCTTCAACCGCGCGACTTCCGATTCGAGCGAGAAGTCTTCGGGTGGCGCGGGCGGCGGCAGCCGGTTGTCCCACAGCACCGCCGCGACGCTTTCCTGCCCGCGCCGCAGATCGCGGTATGCCTGCCGCTCCGACAAGCCGAGTTCGTCGGCGGTCGCCTGAATGTTGAGGCTTTCGACGTAATACATGTGCAGGATGTTGTACAGCCGCGCGATCGGCTCGCGGAAGTGGATGTCGGCGGGCGGCTTGAGCGACTCGATGGCTTTGATCAACTCGTGGCGAAGCTGGCGTCCGGCGGTTTTGGCGGAAAGCTCGCCGTCACGGTCGTAAAAGCGCGCCAGCGGGTGCTGCTGGAGATACGCGAAGTCGTACAGGTGCTCCAGCGCCTGCTTGACCTGCTCGACGAACGCCTCGAACAGCATCTCGCCGGACCGCATCCTATCGTTATCCGGCATTTCCGCGCGGGTGGGTCGCTCGATGTCCGTCATGCCCGCCTCTGTTCCTCACCGCGCGCGACCGGCAGCGGATAGGGCACAGACAGCGCCACGCTGTCAAAACTCTGGCAGATTTTTGGCAGAGATAGAGGGTACAGGTTAGCTATACTGAAAAAATTGAACATGAAAGCAAACATTGCCATTTTTTCTCATTTTAACACAGGTTTGCAAAGCCAATTCTTTTTCGACCAGCCGGTTTGATCAGTCGATTCATCTGATACGGGATTTCTCGATCGCTCGGATCGATTTTCCACCCAGTCAAGTGCTTTATTGAGAATACAAGGAGTTTGTCCATGAAGAAGCACTTTACGTTCCTTGCTCTCCTGTTTGCGCTGTCGTGTCTGCTCGTCGGGCAGTTCTCCATCGTGCAAGCCCAAGAGTCGGTGACGATCACCGTTGCGGTCGTCAACAACCCGGATCAGCGGCGGCTGCTCGAGCTGTCGGATCAATTCCACGCCGCCTATCCGAATATCAACGTCTCGTTCGTCATGCTGCCGGAAAACGAACTCCGCGCCCGCGTGACCACCGACATCACCACCGGCACGGGGTCGTTCGACATCGTGCAGATCGGCGCGTTCGAGACGCCAATTTTCGCCGCTAACGGCTGGCTGGCGTCGGTTTCCGGCTTGATAGAGGAGTACCCTAACAGCGTCCAGCCAGATTACGACGTGGAAGACCTGCTGGAGCCGGTGCGCAAGGGTCTGTCCTACGAGGACGAGCTTTACGCGGTTCCATTCTATGCCGAGTCGAGCATGACCTTCTACAACAAGAAGATGTTCGCCGAAGCCGGTCTGGAAATGCCCGAAAACCCGACGTGGGATCAGATTCGTGAATTCGCCTGCGCGCTGCACGACCCCGCCAACAACCGCTACGGCATCGCCCTGCGCGGTTTGCCCGGCTGGGGTGAAGTGATGGCGCCGCTGGATACCGTGATCAACACCTTCGGCGGGCGCTGGTTCGACGAAAACTGGCAGCCGCAGCTCAACACGCAGGAATGGCACGATGCCGTCAGCTTCTACGTCAGCCTGCTGCAGGACTGCGGCGTGCCCGGCGCGGCGAACAACGGCTTCTCCGAATCGCTGACGATGATGGCGCAGGGGCAGGCGGCGATGTGGGTCGACGCGACCGTCGCAGCGGGCTTCCTGACCGACCCGTCGCAGTCGCAGATTGTCGATGACGTCGGCTTCGTGATGGCGCCGCACGGCGCAGTCGAGAAGGGCTATCACTGGCTGTGGGTCTGGGCATATGCTATCCCCGAAACCAGCCAGCACAAGGATGCGGCGCTCCAGTTCCTCACCTGGTCGACCAGCAAGGATTACATCAACCTCGTCGGCGAAACCTACGGCTGGCAGACCGTTCCGCCTGGCACACGCACCTCGACCTACGACAACCCGCTGTATCAGGAAGCGGCAGGCGCGTTCGCCAACGTGACTCTCAGTTCGATCCAGACTGCCGACCCGTCTGACGCCACCCGCGACCCGGTGCCCTACACCGGCGTACAGTTCGTCGCCATCCCCGAATTCCAGGGCTTTGGCACGGACGTTTCGCAGCAGATTTCCGCCGCGATTGCCGGGCAGATCAGCGTCGATGATGCGCTCACGCGAAGCCAGGACATCGTGACCCGCGCCATGCGTGACGCTGGGTACATTCAGTAAACAATTGAACACTGTCGGGGCGTAACATATTACGCCCCGACACATATTCATTTGAATTGCACACATCGGCTGTGAGGGCGACGCAATAATCGCTCATACTGGTTAAAGTTGGCGCAACGGTTGGCGCCAACAACGACTTCTTTGAAGAGATTTGATGCCCATGTCCACTTTTGAAAAACAAACCTCGCTCGGCGCGGCAGAAGCGGCGGCTCGACCGAATTGGCTGCACCTGCGCGGCTATCTCGTCCGCCCCGCCGTCATTTACCTGCTGATCCTGACGCAAGTTCCGCTGCTGCTGACTCTGTATTACAGCCTCACCAACTGGAACTTCCTGCGTCCTGACCGCACCCGCTTCGTCGGCGTCGAAAATTACCTCGACTTCTTCCGCAACCCCGACATGCTCACCATCATTCGCAACACACTGGTGTTTTCGCTGTCGGTGGTGCTGTGGTCGCTGGTGCTGGGCATGATCCTGGCGCTGCTGCTCAATCGCGAGTTTCGCGGCAGGAGCATCGCCCGCACCCTGCTGATCACGCCATTTCTGATCATGCCGACGGTATCGGCAGTCATGTGGAAGAATATGCTTTTCAACCCGGCGTTCGGCTTGATCAGCTCGACCCTCGCCGCGCTGGGCGGTCCCCGTATCGACTGGATCAACAGCTACCCGATGTTCTCGATCGTCGCGATCGTGACGTGGGAATGGACGCCGTTCATGATGCTGATCCTGCTGGCGGGGCTGCAATCGCTCTCGCAGGAAAGCCTCGAAGCGGCGCAGATCGACGGCGCGGGACCCATCGAGACATTCTACTACATCATCCTGCCGCACCTGCGCCGCTATATCGAGATCGGCGTGCTGCTGGAAGTGCTGTTCGTCCTGAACATCTTCGGCGAGATCTTCGTCACCACCACCGGCGGACCCGCCATCGACACGACGACGCTCACCTTCGACATCTACAAGGAAGCGTTCCTGCGCTGGAACGTGGGGCGCGCCAGCGCCTATGGCGTCTTCGCCGTCATCCTCGCCAATATTGTCACGATTTTCTTCCTGCGCATCATTCGGGCGGGCAGTGAGCGGAAGGCAGTCACATGACTCTCAATATGAACAAACTCACCGGACATCTCCTCTCCGGCTTGACCATCGTGCTGGCGCTGATCTTCTTCTTCCCGATCTTCTGGATGGTGCTGACTTCATTCAAGACCGAAGCGACCGCCTTCAGCTTCCCCCCGCCGCTGATCTTTCAGCCGACGCTCGAAAATTATCAGATCGCTATCGGGCAGTCGAAGTACTTCGAGCAGTTGTGGAACACGCTCCTTATCACCGGCTTTTCGACTCTGGTCGCGCTGCTGCTCGGCGTCCCGGCTGCCTACAGCCTCGCCTTTTATCCTGGCAAGCGCAGCAATTTCACGCTGACGTGGATGATGTCCACCCGTATGCTGCCGCCGGTCGGCATCATCGTGCCGCTGTACGTCATCTTCAAGCAGTTGAGCTTATTCGACACCCACAGTGGTATGATCCTGCTGTACACGGCGCTCAACCTGCCATTGGTCGTCTGGATGATGCACTCGTTCCTCTCTGACCTGCCCTACGAAATCCTCGAGGCGGCGCGCATCGACGGTGTGACGCTGGTGCAGGAATTTCGCTGGGTGATTCTGCCGCTGGCGCTGCCTGGGTTGATGGCGACCATCCTGCTGTGTTTCATCTTCACCTGGAATGAATTCTTCCTGTCCTTCAACCTGACGATCACCAAAGCTGCGCCGCTCTCGGTGTTCATCGCCTCGTTCAAAACGTCCGAGGGGCTGTTCTGGGCGAAGATGTCGGCGGCGGCAACCATCACGGCGCTACCGGTCGTGCTGGCGGGCTGGCTGGCGCAGCATCAGTTGGTCCGCGGTCTCACCGCCGGAGCCGTGAAATAGATATTCCAGATGTGTTATGCTGTGCCATCTAGATGATGACTGTCAACAGAAAGAGAACCTTATGGGCATTGACCCGGTAGCAAACGCAAGACCGATTCTGGAGCGGATGCGCCTCAACGGCAAGGTCGCCGTCGTCACCGGCGGCGGGCAGGGCATCGGGCGCGCTTACGCCCACGCGCTCGGCGAGGCGGGCGCAGCCGTCGCTATCGCCGATCTCTCGCTCGACACCGCAACGGCGGTCGCCGCCGAACTGCAAGCCAAAGGGGTCGACTCGTTGGCGATTCAGGTCGATGTGACCAAAGCCGATCAGGTGCAGGCGATGGTCGATACGATCATGGCAAAGTGGGGCAAGCTGACCATCGGCGTCAACAACGCCGGCATCGGTCAGTGGATCGCTGCTGAAGACATGCCGGAGTCCGACTGGGACAAGATGATCAACGTCAACCTGAAGGGCGTCTTCCTGTGCTGCCAGGCGGAAGCGCGAGTCATGCTC
>JADLHH010000416.1 GCA_020848855.1 Anaerolineae bacterium
ACGGGACCTTCGGTGAAGAAATAGCCGGTGGTCAGGCGTTCGGGATTCCCTTTTTCGACCAGATCGGTGAGTTTCATCGGCTGCTCCTGTAGCTGGGACGATGATTTAGCTGCGGGCGAAGGTGTAGGTGCTGAACGGCGTTGTACACGGCGGACCGGGCGACAGGTGCAGCCTGGGTTCGTCGCCCAGTTCCATGATGAGACAGCCGAGCGAGATTTTGCGATCCGAATGGTGGCAGACTGGCGCATCGTGCGAACTGAGGATCGCCTTGATGCGATCGATCGTGATCACCTCGTCGAGGTCGCTCAGGTTCTGCTGGAGCGTGTCGAAGCGGGCGAACGTGTTGCTGCGCATCCCGGTCGAATCGCGCCACGCCATTCGGTCTTCATCCGACTGCAACGCCAGCCGCTGCTGGTGAATGGATTGATCGTCGTTGGCGAGCGGGTGATTGGTGTGGTAGACGCGGTTCGCGCCGGGGTAGGGCACGTATTCGACGACCTTGTTAGCGGACGCTTCCAGGCTCAGGACGCGCTCGCGCCCGCCGATGACGTAATTCTGCCCGGAAGCGTGCTTGACCGTGTACATGAATTCGAGCGCGGCTTCCAGGCTAGGCTGTTCCAGCGCGCCGCGCACGACGAAATCTTCTGCCAGCCCATTCTTGACGTAGTTGAGCGGCAGCACGGTATTGCAGCAGATGGCGACCGGCGCGTTGTTCATGCCGGCGAGATTGATCTTGCCGGCGATGGTAAACATGAACACTTCGAGGTCGGAATCCAGGTACTGGATATCCAGCAGCACCTGAAAGCCGTCGTAATAGGCGGGCGTGTCCATCGTCTGGGCGGCGATGGCGGGCAGATCGCCCTGCGGATTGAGACCGAGGGCGCTGCAGTGTTCGTCGCCCCAGCTTCTGCCGAGCTTCTTCTCCATGCGGAACCAGGGTTCCTCGTCGCTCAACTGGCGCGCGAAGATGGTGTTGAAATCGACGTTCGCGCCTTCGGCGATGCCCTCGACCTCTTCCAGCAAGCCGGGCGTCCAGCGGCGCGCGGCAGGGAAAAAGTTGGTCTCGGCGATGAGTTCCGCCAGAAATTCGTCGGGGTCGCTGCCTAAATCGGCGGCGATATTTTCCTTCCACAGACCGATCATCTCGGCAATTTTGCCGCGCAGCGCTTCGCCGTGCGCCCGTCCGCGCTCACGGGGAGCGCCGGTCAGCGTCAACACCTGAAAATTCGTCACGCGATCCATGTCTCTAGCCTCTCGCTTTCAAATGCCCGCCCGCGCGGCTTTCGCTTCGTGGATGATGTTGAAGATCGGCTTCCACCAGTAATAGGGGACGCCGAGACGCTGGTTGACCGTGCCGCTGAAGCAGACGCCGGTCTCTGGCTCGTAGTACATTTTCGTGCCGTAAGCGCCGGAATGCCCGATGACGACTGTACCGTAATCGGTGGCTTCGCCAAAGATGCCCAGCCCGACGCCGGCGCGCGGCGCGACGATGCCGGGGAAACAGCGCCACTGGGTCATGCGGACGAGCGTTTCGGGACGCCGGAACAAGCGCCCCTCGACCAGCGCCCGCATGAACGTATTCAGGTCGCCGACCGTCGAGACGACCCCGCCGCCGCCCCGGTCGAACGAGACGTTGAGGCGGCTGGATTCGCAGCCGACCGCGCCGACGAAGAAGTCGGACACGTCGTGAATCCAGGGCGTCGGCTCCGGGTCTTCGGCATACGCCAGATAGCTGCTGTCCATGCCGAGCGGGTCGAAGATGCGCTCGCGCCAGAGGCGGTGCAGCCGTTTGCCCGCCAGCTTTTCGGCAAGCAAGCCGAGGATGACGTAGCCGGTGTCGCTGTAGTAGAACTTCTCGCCGGGCGGGGTGAGCGCGGCGGACGACGTGCCGGTCGCCAGAAACCAGTTGATCACGCCCGCTTCCTTGTCGTCGGGGCGGGCGGGGTCCCACATCTGCCAGTGTTTGCTGGTGACAAGCGTCGAAAGGTCGCAGTTGGGGTCGGCTAAGCAGGCGAGATGCGCCGGGATGCCCTGCCGGTAGCGCGCGCCGTAGGAATTGGGCGCGGAATGTCCGTAATCCTTCGACGTGCCGCCGGCGTCGTCGCCGACCGCTTCCTTGATGCCCGCCGTGTGCGTGAGCAGGTGGCGGACGGTCATGCGCGCACCGTAGCTCACGCCGTCGATCATGTGCAGGCGGTCGACAACCGGCGCGTCGAACAAGCCGAGTTCGAGCAGGTTGGAGTCAAGCCCTTTCGCGCCGAACGCGCCTTCTTCCAGCAACTGAAGCAGCAGGACGGCGGTCATGGTCTTGGCGACGCTGGCGACGTGGAACTGGTGGGCGGTCGTCATCGGCGCGGGGGAATCGGCGCGCGCCTTACCGACCGCCTTCTCGTAGACGAAGCCGGACTCCGGGGCGTCGAGCCGGATGACGGCGTTGATGACGCCGGGGGCTTCGGTGTTGTAGTCGCCGGCGGCGAGGCGCTCCATGAATTGATCGAGCCGTTCGCGCGCCGGCTGCTGCCAGTCAAGGTTCATCGAATACTCCGGTTGGTTACTTTGCCGTCACCAGGTCTTTATACGCCCTGCCGTCCTTCATGATCAGCAGCAGGCGGGCTTGGTCTTCGAGAACACGGATGTCCGCCAGCGGATCGCCATCGACGACCAGCACGTCGGCGCGCTTGCCCGGCTCCAGCACGCCGACGATGTCGTCAACGCGGCAGATTCGGGCAGCCGTGCCGGTGGCGGCGACCAGCGCCTGCATCGGCGTGCAACCGTATTCGACCATCAGCGACAGCTCGTGAGCGTTCATTCCGTGCAGGTCGCGGTGAATCGCGTCCGAACCCGTGCCGATGGGGATGCCCGCCGCCAGCGCCTTTTCGAAGCTGCGGATGCGCCAGTCGCCGATTTTTTCGAGCTTGGCGAGGGCGTAGGACGGCAGCCCCATCTCGCGCCCATGACTCAGATTGTAGTTCCAGATGAACAGGGTCGGCACCAGATACGTCCCGGCTTCGAGCATCATATCGACGGCTTCGTCGTCCAGCATACTGCCATGCTCGACCGACCAGACGCCTGCCCTGACGGCGTTCTTGATGCCCTGCGTGCCCTGCGCGTGCGCCATCACCGCCCGGCTTTTGGCTCTGGCTTCGTGGACGATGGCGTACAGCTCGTCCATCGTCCATTCGGTATCTTCGGGGTGGTCGGTGGGCGAGACGATGCCGCCGGTCGTACAGACCTTGAGGAAGTCGTAGCCCTGGCGCAGCAGGTGACGGGACTGCTGCTGCACCGCCGGGACGCCGTCGGTGAGCGGCAGCCCGCTGGTGCTGATCTCGACGCCGGAAGCGTAGTATTTGTCGAAGTGGCCGCCCGTTTGCCGCAGCGCCCCGGCGACCACCAGCCGGGGTCCTTCGACCAAGCCCTGCTCGACAGCGAAGCGAAAGCCCACGTCAAGCCCGCCGGCGTCGCGGGCGGTGGTGAA
>JADLHH010000417.1 GCA_020848855.1 Anaerolineae bacterium
CCCTGCGGAAAACTTAATATTTGGGAACTACCCTCCTGTAGTATTCCATCCTCGACGCGGCGAAGCACAGCGGTCGAGAGCCGAACGATAGGGGAGGCACTTATGAAATTAATCGTAACCGTTGTGGACAATAAAGATGTCGATAACGTGATGTCCGCGCTCACCGGTCAGCAAATCAGCGTGACGCGCTTCAGCAGCACCGGCGGCTTGCTCGATTCCGGCAACTCCACCCTGCTGATCGGCATCGATGAGGAGCGCGTGCCGCAGGCGATGAAGATCGTCGCCGATCTGGCGTCCGTGCGTCAGTCGTTCATGCCCTATACCTACGAAGGCACGCTGCCCCTCACCGGAATCGCCGAAATTCAGGTCGGCGGCTTCCTCGCGTTTGTCCTGAACGTTGATCGCTTTGAGCAGGTGTGAAACATGTCAAAGCTAATTCTTGCCATTATTTTCAACGCCGATGCGGCAGACCCACTCTCACAGGCGCTCCTGGAACACGAGTATTCGGTGACCAAGATCAGCAGCATGGGCGGCTTCCTGCGCCGTCACAACACGACCTTCGTGATCGGCGTCGAGGAAGCCCGCCTACCCGACGCGATGGCGATCATTCGCGAGGTGTGCGCCCCTTACAGCCGCCCGGAAGGTCATGCCGCCACGATTTTCGTGCTGGACGTCGCCGAGTTCACCCGCGCCTGAAACCAGCCGGGCAAACTCGGCGGTCGCTGATGATGCGTCAGGCGGGCTTGACGCTGACGCTGTCGCACATGATCGACCCATCGGCGCAGACCAGCCCAACGCCGCCACCCGGCAGCGGATCGGTCGTATCGCGCACGTCAAATAATGCCTGACCGTCAATCCACGCCTGCAAACGGTCGCCCGTAACCTGCAGGGTGAGCTGGTAAGGTTGGTTGATCTCCCAGTTGAACGGGGCTTCTGCCAGCGCGACCTGTTCGTCCAGCCGTTTGACCAGCCGTACGTGCTGGTCGTCGCACAGCAGCAGGGCATAGTAACGGTTAATGCCCTGTACATACGCTGCGATACCCCCAGCGGCTGTGAGATGCGTCACGATTTCCGCGCTCGCCTGATAGTTTTTCCAGTCGCCGGTTCCCTGCGACAGCACACCCGTGCCACCCGTGTGGGCGATGACCAGCGCGGCATGACGCCGGAAGCCGAACTCCTGAACGTGATCGACCCAGGCGCTGCGCCACAGACGATGCCCCTTTTCGGGGCGCTTGAGCACGACATCCGGCGCGCCGCCCCAGGTCAGATAATCGACATACACGCGCCCGTCCGCACGTGACGAAGCCGTCAGCTCAAAGCCGATGCGGGCAATCGGCGCGCCGCGCGTATCCGGTATCCGCCAGCGGAATGTATGCTCCTGACCGGACTCCAGCACCGTTTCGGGACCATAAACCGTCTCCAGCGCGTCCTTATCGCCGTAGATCGCCACGACCAGCCGGCAGGTAACCGGCGCGCCGTTGTCCGCCCCCGCCTGAACCCGCGCCGTGACCGTTTGCCCGGAATAGAGCGTGGGCGAAGCCAGCAGCGTGTAGCCCGGCATGTCAATCGCTTCGGGCGGTATGAAGGTCGCGGTGTGCGCGCAGGCGTGACGCCCCGGCGCGAGGCGGCGATAATCCAGCGCCAGCGCCCGGCGGCTGCCGGACGGCAGCCAGTCGTTCCCAACCGTCAGAATGCCGTGCGTATCGGGGGTATCCTCGGCGACGAAGCCTTGCACCGACCCTGGCAGGCTGAAATGGAAGCGCGCGCCATCTTTGAGTGCCACCGGCTGCTCGCCGTGCAGCGCCCGCCCGAGGTTGTCAACATGATACGTCTCGGTGACCGCGTCGGAAATCGCTCTGCCGCCGTCCGCCGTCGGCAGGTACAGCCGGTCAGCCACCGGGCTGCGCCAGTCCGGTCCGGCGTCGATCCCCGCCAGCCCATTCTTGATCCCCAGCAGACAGCCGACATTCCCCGAATTGCAGTCGGTATCCCAGCCGGCGGTATTGGTGATCATCAGCGCCTTCTGGAAATCGTCGCCCCCGTACAGCAGCCCCAGAATGATCAGCGCGTGATTGGGAACCATGTGGCAGTTGCCCGGAAATTTGTCGTAGCCGTAATGGGCGGCGATCTGCTCGCGCGCCAGCCGCCAGTCGGGAAGCTCCGCGTGCCAATCCCGAATATCGCCGATCATCCGGGCGATGATCGAATCGGCAGGGATCGTCCGCAGCGCGGTATCGAGCAGCACGTTGATATCCGGCTCGACAAATGCCAGCGCTTCCATCGCCGCCACCATCTGCGCGCCATAGATCGCTTCGCCGTCGTGGCTGACGCTGGCGGCGCGCCGCGCCAGGTCGGCGGCAAGTTCGGGGTCGCCGGGGGCGATCATCGCCCAGCCGTCGATGAAAATCTGCGCGCCGATCTGCTCCGCGACGATTTTTCCGTTGGCTTCAATCGATCCGCTGCGCGGCGCGGGAATACCCGCTTTCAGCCGGGCGTAGGCGGTATGTTCGGTCGACTGCCCGACACCGCCCCACCACAGCACCGTGCGGCGCTCAATCAGATAATTCAGCCAGGTCTTCCCGACCTGTTCGGCGGTGAGATCACGGCGGTTGCCGTAATCCGGCATCGCCCGCAGAAACGTGAACGTGCCCGTCACGTCGTCGTCGGTGACGACCAGCAGTTTCCCCAGCTTTTCGTGGACGTAGTATTGAATCTCGCCCAGATTCTCCATGATGTATTCATACGTCCAGCCTTCGAACGGGCGACCCAGATAAACTCCGATAATCTTGCCCAGAACCCCGGCGTATACCCTCTCGGCGTAATCGTCAGGCAGCGACATCAATTTGACTCCTTGTTGATTGGGTGGAACGGCGCTTTCCCTGTCGCCCTTCCAGGTTCGTTTCTCAATTGGTCAGGGAACCAAGCTCTCAAACGCCGCGTTCCGCGCCTGCGCCTCGGCAAGCTGCCGGCGCTGTAGTTTCACCACCAGCCCGGCGAGGCTTTCGGCGGTCGCGGTCAGGTTGACGCGGTTGGCGCTGTCCACCTGATCCATCCACTGCTGGCGAATCACCCGCGCGCCGTGCAGCGTCCCGGCAATCGCGCCCGCCATCCCGGCAATCGAGTCGTTGTCGCGCCCGTAATTGGCGCTGCCGAAGATGCTGCCCTCGAAATCGCCGCCGGTCACGATCAAAAAGCCGAGGGCAATCGGCACTTCTTCGATGCTGTGCTCCCGGCTCGGCTGCCAGTTGTTCGTGCCGTTGCCGCGCATGGTGTTCAGTTCCGCCGAGCCGTCGTAGGGGCGAATCGCCTCGCGCAGCGGCGCAATCGCCGCCTTCCAGTCGTGATACTGCCGCGCGGTTTCGACTACCGCCGCGATAGCCCGGTGCGTGCCTTCTCTCGACAGGCTCAGGGCGACCTCGACAATCGAATCGACGGTTGCCGCCGGGTTGAACGCCTCGGCGACGCACGCGCTCATCACCGCCGCCGCTTCGAGTCCATAGCTTTGCTGGTGCGCGCTGAACACGTCGACCGCTTCCCGGTAGGCGCTGACCGGGTCGCAGGCGTTGACGATGCCAATCGGCGCGGCGTACATGGCTGCGCCGCAGTTGACCATGTTGCCAATCCCGCCCTGACGTGGATCGGCGTTTGCCAGGCACAGGCGCATGTACAGCCACTTCTCCGGGTAAAACAGGCGCTCGACCAGCAGCGCCTCGCGTCCCCATTCGGGCAGCCAGCGCGGCTCTTCCGCGATCAGGGGGATCACCTGCCTGGCGAAGCGGAACGCATCCAGATGATCGCCGGTTTCGACGTAAATCCGGCTGAGCACCTGAACCATGTGGCTGTCGTCGGTGTAGCGCCCGTCGCCTTTGCCCACGCTGGACGGACCATCCCACGATTCGACAAAGTCGGTGATATAGCCATAACGCGCCTGAATTTCCGGCGGCATTCGCCATTCCGCTGGCGCGCCCATCGCATCGCCGACAGCGCCGCCGTACAGGCAGCCTTTGATCTTTTCCAGCAGTCGGCTTTCCTGAAGATTGCCCACAACCTTCCCCTTCGAATGATTAGACTTTCACGCCGCCCTGTGTCAAGCCTTCGACAAACCGGCGCTGCAGCGCCAGGAACAGCACCAGTACCGGAAAGATCATCAACACCGCCCCGGCGCTGGTCAGCGACCAGTCGCGGCTGAATCGATCCGTAAACTTGAAGAAGCTCGTCGTCACCGGGAATAACTTCGGATCGCTGATGAACACCAGCGCGATCTGAAATTCGCTCCAGACGCCCAAGCCGACGACCAGCCCAACGGTCAGAAAGCCGGGCCACGTCAGCGGCAGCACAATCCGGGTCAGGAGTTGAAACTCGTTCGCGCCATCCACTCGCGCCGCGTCCTCGAACTCCACCGGCAGCCCGACCATATAAGAGCGCAGCAGGAAAATCGAAAGCGGCGCGTTGAGCGCGGTGTAGATCAGAATCACGCCGAGCCGGTTATTGATCAGCCCCAGCGTGCGCCATGTGTAGAACAGCGGGACGAGGTACAGCCAGATCGGGATCGTCGAGGCGA
>JADLHH010000418.1 GCA_020848855.1 Anaerolineae bacterium
CTGGCGAAACAGAAGGAGCGCGACGCGCTGACGACGGTTTATGAACGCACGCTGGCATCGCTGCGCGACGTGGAGGAAGATCATCTCACCGGCAAGTTGGCTCTGGCAGACTACGAAGCCGAACGCGCCCACTGGATGGAACAGGGAGTCGCGGTTTTGCAGGCGCTGGAAGAGCGCGGCGGCAAAAAGCCGGCGAAGCTGCGCAAGGCGCTCGCCGCCGACCAGCCCGCCGCCGGCAAGGACGCCGACGCCATGCTGGACGAAGCCATCGAGCAGACTATCGCCAACTACATCAAATCGACCCGCTAGCACGAAACTGAGTAAAACCTGATGCCTCGACACCTGCACCGGCTCGTCGGATTCATGCTGCTCGCCCTGCTCGCGGCGGGGTGCGGCGGGCTTTCCAGCGAACCCGAAATCGTCGGCGCGCTCCCCACCAGCGCCCCGACCGTCGTCCGCACGATCAGCCTGCCCCAAACCGCCCCCGATCTGGCGCTGGGCGCGCAGATATTCGCCGCGAACTGCACCCGCTGTCACGGCGCGGAAGGCAAAGGCGACGGCGAACTGGTGCAGTCGGGGCAGGTTCCCGCGCCCATCGACTTGACCGACGCGACCGTTCCCCACGATGGCTCGCCGCTGGACTGGTACGAAGTGGTGACCAACGGACGAATGGATAAGCTGATGCCACCCTGGGGCGATTCGCTGAGCGAAGCCGAGCGCTGGGCGGTGACGATGTACGTCTACACGCTGCCCAACACCCCCGAACGCATCGCCGAAGGCGAGAGCATCTGGGCGACGAACTGCGCCGAATGTCACGGCGAAACGGGCGAAGGCACGGATAAAGGCGCGCCGCTGCCCAACCTGCTCCAAATCCGCGACGTGGCGGCGCTGACGGCGATCAGCGACGGCATTATCGACAAAATGCCGGGCTTCGCCGACACCCTCTCCGCCGACCAGCGCGCCGCAGTGCTGGCGTATGCCCGCACCCTCAGCCTGACCACCGCGCCGGTCGAAGTCGCGCAGGTTCCAACCGGCGTGCCAACCAGCGTGCCGGCAGAGCAACAGGCGACCGAAACGGCGGGCGCGCCGCCTATCTCCACGCCGGAAGTCAGCGCCGATTTATCGGTGACGGGCAGCGTCTCCGGGACGGTCTTCAACCAGACGGCGGGCAGCGGCGTGCCGACCGATCTCACCCTGACCCTGCACGTGATCAGCGGCGACGATACGCTTACCGAACAGGCGACTCGCACCGCTACGGTCAGCAGCGACGGCACGTATCAGTTCGACGATGTGCCGATCACCAGCGGCTGGCAGTACGTCGTCACCACCACCTATCAGCAGGCGGTGTACACCAGCGAGGTCGTCACCGGCGACCCGGCGAACCCTCAGCTCGACATCCCGCTGAACATCTACGAAGTCACCAGCGACCCCGCCAGCATCGTCGTGGACGGCATCCTGATGATGGTGCAGTCGAACACCCAGCCGAGCACGCTGGAAGTCGTGCAGATCGTCAGCTTCAGCAACACGTCCGACCGCGTATTCCTGCAGCAGGCAGACAACACCTCGGCGTCGGTCAGCGTCCGGCTCCCGGCAGGGGCGACTTATCAGGATTTCTCCGGCGGCGGCTACATCGTTTCGACGGATGGCACGGAAATCACCGATACCCAGCCCGTGCTGCCCGGCGAATCGCACGTCATGCACGTCGCCTTCACCATGCCCTACAGCGGTCAGGCGACGATTGACCAGCCGCTCGATTACGCGCTCGACGGCTCGCTCGAAATCATGGTTGGCAGCGGCAGCCTGTCGGTCTCCGGGGATGGCATTTCGACGCTCGGCACACGCCAGATGGGCAGCACCAGCTATGTCAGCTTCGGCGGGCAGTTCAGCCGGGCGGCGGGCACGTCGCTGCGCTACGCCGTGACCGGCTCCGAGGCGGCTCAGACGACCGGGACGGCAGCGTCGGGCGGCGGCGTCAGCACGCTTGCCTACGTCCTGATCGGTGCAGGACTGCTCGCCATCGGCGCGGCGTTCGGCTTCTTCATGCGCGAGCGTACCAGCCCCGCTGCCAGCCGCGCCAGCGCCGCCCCCGCGCCTGAAACCAATCCCGAAGCCAGCGCACTGATCCAGCAAATCGCCGACCTCGACGTGCGCTATCAGGCAGGCAAGCTCTCGCAAGCCAAGTACCAGAAGCAGCGCAGCGCGCTCAAGAAACAGCTCGTCATGGTGCTGAAAGACCGGGCAGACGACGCCGACGATGCCGAGTAGCGTAGGCAGTTTAAGAAGCGTGGGCACGGCGCGCTGTGCCCCTAACTATCGGTGTTCAACCCAAATAAAAATCGGTCGGGCGTTTGCCCGACCGATTTTGTTGCTGTGGTATTCAGACCGCGCTAGTCCTCAGACTCTTCGACCGGCGGGCGCGTGAAGTTCGCTACCGCTTCCTCGCCGCCGACCGCCTGAAGGCTGTCGTACAGCACCTGCAGGATGTAGTCCGGGTTGTGGGCGAACACGCCGGGGTCCTTCTGCGAATACTGGTAATCGTATGCCGCGCGCAGCAGGTTCGGCGTCCATGCCTTGAAGCCGTTGCCGCCATTCGCTTCATCCGCGTCAAGCTCGCCGTTCCCGTTGGTATCGGCGAAGAAGTATGGGTACGCTGTCGACGAGTAGATGATCGCCGACCCGGTCGTATCGACCGCGTACTGCTGGATCGCCGCGTACAGCGCGTCCTGGAGCGTTGCGATCTCGTCGGCAATCGGTTCCTCGTCGTCGCCGTCGCCGTCATAGTCGATCGGATCTTCCCCGCGCCCTTCGCGGCGGATCAGCTGCACCGTTGACGGATCGCGGTCGTCGACTTCGTCATGGCAGTCGGCGCAGTCACGCAGTTCCAGTTCGCCGGTATGCGCGTCGTGGCAGTCGGTACACATGGTCATGTCGTCGCCGTCGTGCCAGTTGCGCCCGTTGTATTCCATGCCCTCGTACTCGTAAGCGCCCTTAACTTCGGTGCCGAACAGCGTCGCGCCGGCAGCGAAGTAGTGGACGTTACGGAACGCCAAATCCTCGGACACTTCGTCGTCGCCCACGCCAGACCGCTGAATAGCCGCGTTCACGCTGACCGTCGACTCGCGCCCCTGATGGCACGAAATGCACAGGTTGCTGTCTTCTTCCTCGCCAAAGCTGACTACCGCACCGCTGGGGAACGTCACATCGGTCACCGGATGGATCTCGAAGTTGTCCTCAACGTCGTGGCAGGTCGAGCACGTCAGCGACTGCGCCGGCGCGGACTTGATGGTCACCCCATTTTCGAGATAGAACGGCAGACCATCAGCCGTATGGCAGCGCGTGCAGGTCGCCGGAACTTCCCCATCGGCGTCCCAGTGTCGGAAGGCTTCCGCCGTGATGTTGAAATGCCCCATGTCATCGCGGTGCGCTTCGGCAAGATCGACCGGCTCTGCCAGCGAGGCGTTGAGCGACTCGACCGAGTCGTACAGCAGCTCAATGATGTATTTGGGATTGTGGGCGAACGCGCCGGGGTCCTTGACCGAAACCTGATAGTTGTACGCGGCTTCGAGCAGAACCGGCGTGAACACCTTGTAACCGTTGTCCGACGTGGCTTCGTCCTCGTCAACTTCGCCGTTCTCGTTGGTATCGACGAAGAAGTACGGGTAAGCGTCGGCACTGTAGGCAATCGGCGTGCCGGAAATTTCACTGGCATACGCCTGGATCGCTTCGAGCGCCAGTTCCTGCATCCCCTGGATTTCCTCGCCAATGCCTTCGAGCGTGTCGCCGTCGCCATCGTAATCCGCCAGCGAGCCATTCATGCGGATATAGGGCAGGTCTTCGAGATCGCGCACGTCTTCGTGGCAGTCGGAGCACAGGTCGACGCGCACTTCCAGCGAATGCTGGTCATGGCAGTCGGCGCAGGTGTTCAAGCCGCCGGCGTGCATGTTGCGCATCTGGTAGATTTTGCCTTCGTACTGGTATCCACCCTGCGCCTCGCCGCCGTACAGCGTCGCCGCCGCCGCGAAGTAGTGGATGTTGATGAAGTTCAGGTCGGCGCTGACCTCGTTGGAATCGGCGGTCAGCCCGGCTTTCTCGATGGCGCCGTTGACCGAAACGGTCGATGCGCGCCCCTGATGGCACTGCATACAGCGTGCCGAAATGCCGACGTCCTCGATAGTGACGCCCGACGGGAAGGTAACGCTCGTTAGCTGTTCGGCGGCGCTGTTATGGCAGCCGTCGCAGGTCAGGACGGTGCCAATCGGCGCAGGCGCGTCGACGACGCCAAACTCTGAGCCATCTCCGCCCACGAAGTCAATGTACCCCGGTGTCGAGTGACACTTCGCGCAGGTTTCGGGAACTGCCCCTTCGCTGTTCCAGTGGTTGAATGCTTCTGCTTCGGTATCGGCGTGAGCCGACCCCGCCCAGGCATGATAAACATCTGCCAGGTACGGTGGATCGCCCTCTAACGGCGCGCCAAAGCCGCCAAACGGCTCCGGCGTCGCGTCCTGGGCGAATGCCTGCGCAGCGAACAGCAGGGACATACCGATAACTACGAATAGGACGCCTACTACTCCCAATAGGCGGGCTTTCCTCATAACGTCCCCTCTTTCCTAAACTGCCCGGTTGCCAGTGACGCAGTGGTGCAGCAGCCGGACAAAGAAATATTAGCCCTATTCACCATTCTCCTACGACCTGCCCTGGAAACCGTCCATCCGAAGGATGATTTCCGATCATCCTCAGGGGGGATTGTCGCTTACGCTGCGTAATAACTCGCGCATCGGCGTGGTTTGAGGCAGCTTGCGCCTGCCGTGAAGATGACGTATACCCCAGATGGAGGTGATCCTTGTCACTGGTCGCGTTTTGTCGCAAATCCTATCCTCAGGGGAGTACAATGCCTGTTGATTCAGGTTGCGGGGAATTCAGGAATGCGGGTTCGTGCAGCAGCCGTGATGATTCTGCTCACGGTAGTCGGGCTGGCAGCCATCTGGCGGCTCACCCAGCCGTCAGCCGATAGTACTATCCATCTATACCTGACGTCCGACCCGTTCCCACTGGCGACCGGTCCGGGGACGCTGATGGTCGCGCTCACCCGCGCCGACGGCGCGCCGGTGACCGACGCTGACGTGCAGGTTTCCGCCAGCATGATGATGCCCGGCATGATGCCGGTGATCGGACGGCTCGAAGCCAGCCGTGACGGGCAGTATCCAGTCTCGGTAATGTGGACGATGCCCGGCGAGTGGGTGCTGGACATCACCGCCGCCGCGCCGGGCAGCGAAAGCGTCCACGAGCAGTACAATGTCTACATCTACCCCGTGCCCATCCCGCCGCCGGTGGTGGGGGGCGAGGCGCGCTACCACAGCGTCCGCGAAGTCGAGGCGGACGTGTCCACCAACCCCGCAAAAGAGATGTGGATCGTCATCCCGCTCGGCACACAGCAGATGATGCGCACCGGGCAGGGTGCGGATATTGTCCCGTACCAAATCCATCTGAGCCTGAACGGTCAGAATACGCTGGTCATCCGCAACGACGACATCGCCGATCACACCATCGGCCCCTTCTTCGTGCGCGCCGGCGAAACTGTCCGGCAGCAGTTCACCCGCGCCGCCGAATATGTGGGCAAATGCACAATCAGTCACGGCGCGGAAGTCAGCATTATCGTCGAATAAGCGAAGGAGCTGCGCAGTGCGTTATCGCTGGATAATCCTGATTTTGGTGACCGCGCTGGCGCTGGTCGGCTGCGGCACGACCGGCTCGTCCGGCACGACCCCCACGCCCGCTTATGGGGGGCAGCTTCGCGGCGCGGTGTTCGACCCGCCCCGCACGCTAACAGACTTCGCCTTCCCGTCCACCAACGGCTCGGAATTCCGGCTCAGCGATTACCAGGGTCAGGTCGTGCTCATCTATTTCGGCTACCTCACCTGCCCGGATTTCTGCCCCACGACCCTCACCGAACTCCAGCAGATTTACCGGCGGCTGGAGAACCCGGCGGATCACGTCAAGATCGTGTTCGTGAGCGTCGACCCTGACCGCGACACGCTGGAGCACATGACCAGCTACGTCCACGCCTTCCACAACGACTTTATTGGCTTGCGCGGCGAGGGCGATGCCTTGCAGCAGGTGATGAACCAGTTCGGGGTGGTTGCCGAAAAGCGCCAGCTTGCCGATTCGCCGCTCTCCTACCTGATTGACCACACTGCCTCGATCTTCCTGATCGCTCCCGACGGGCGGCTGGAAGCGCAGTACCTGTATGGGACGGATTATCGCGACATCCTGCACGATGTCGAAGCCGTGCTCGCCGCCGCGTAAGGCGGACATTTACTGGTTTGATCCCTTCTTGAAAGGATTGATGATGAAGTTCAGAGCCTTACTGGTGACGGCGCTGCTGCTGGCGGCGTTCGTGTCTGCGCCGGTGCTCGCTCAGGATACGGCGGGCGCCTGCGACCTGGTCTACCTGTTCAATGCCTGGGCGCGTCCCAGCATCCCCGGCGCGCCAACCAGCGCGGCTTACGGTTTGCTCGTCAATCTGAGCGACCAACCGGATACGCTGATGAGCGCCAGCACCGACGCCGCCGAAGCCGTCGAGCTGCACGAGATGCTCATGGGCGAGAACGACACCATGATGATGCGTCCGGTCGAAGGCGGCTTCATGGTCGCGCCGGATAGCTATACCGAACTCAAGCCGGGTGGCTATCACATCATGCTCATCAACCTGACCGCGCCGCTCGAAGCCGGCAGCAGCCTCGAACTCACCCTGAATTTCGAGCGCGCCGGGTCGGTGACGCTCTCGGTTCCGGTCGAAGACCGCACGGCAATGGACGGCGACATGGCGATGTCGGGCGATATGGCGATGGCGACGCCCGAAATGAACATGTCCGGCATGTCGAATTCCGGCGCGATGTCGCCCGAATGGGATGCCGCCTGCGTCGGGATGCACGTTGTCGGCGCGTGGGCGCGACCGAGCATCCCCGGCGCGCCGACCAGCGCGGCGTACGGCTTGCTCGTCAACCTGACCGATGCCGACGAGACGCTGGTCAGCGCTCATACCGATGTCGCCGAGGCAACCGAGCTGCACGAGATGATCATGGGCGAAAATGACGTGATGATGATGCGCCCCGTTGAGAGCGGGATTCCCGTTCCGGCGGGCGGCGCAGCGGTGCTTCAGCCGGGCGGGCTGCACGTCATGCTGATCGGCTTGACCGCCGACATCCCGACCGAGTCGACGCTCGACCTGACGCTGACCTTCGCCAACGCCGGCGAGATGCACCTGACCGTGCCCGTTCACCCGCCCCCCGAAAGCGGTAGAATGGGCGGGATGTAGCCGCCATCTATCCAAATGGGCAGGTTCCGTAGGGGCAGACCCGTGTGTCTACCCTCGTACCTGTAGGGGCACGTGCAACCTTCGGTTACCTATGTCGTGCCCCTACGTGAATACAATCCACACTACAATCAGCGAATCGTCGTCAGCAGCCGCGCCAGCAGCGCGATGCGCGGCACGATGCTGCTCCTGAGCATGTATTCGTCCGGGCTGTGATCCAGCCCGCCAACCGGACCCAAGCCGTCGAGCGCCGGGATGCCTTCCGCCGCCGCGAACGCCGCGTCGGCAGCGCCGCCGGTGCTCGCCCCCTTGACGGCGAATCCCAGTTCGGCGGCGATCTCGATTGCCTGCTGCTCCAGCGCGGCGATGGCGGGCGTGCGCGGCATCGGCGGCGAGGTCTGCTCGTAGCTGACTTTGTAGGTTACGCCAGGCACGGTTTCGCGCTCGAACACCGCCATGACCGCCTCGGTTACGGCGTCCAGATCGGGCTGGCTGAAGGCGCGCGCCTCGAAGCGAATCGAGGCATAATCCGGCACGACGTTGCGCAGCCGCCCACCCTCGATCACGCCGACGTTCAGGCTGACGCCGCGTTCGGGATCGTTCAGCCCGTCCAGCGCGATCACCTGCTGCGCCAGCGCGACGATGGCGTTACGCCCCTTCTCCGGCTCGACGCCCGAATGCGCCGCCCGCCCGAAGGCTTCCGCCGTGAATGAGCGCACGCCCTTGCGCGCCGTCACGATGTCGCCGTTGGCGCGCGCCGCTTCCAGCGTCAGCACTGCGTCGAATTCGCGGCTGGTCGCCTGAATCAGCGGGATCGACGGGCGCTCGTCAATTTCCTCGTCCGAGACGATCAGAAAACCGATGCGCTCGTAGTCGGTGAAGCCGAGCGCGTCCAGCGCTTCGACGGCGTAAATGCCCGCCAGCAGCCCGCCTTTCATGTCGCAGCCGCCGGGCGCGAGGATTTTGTCGCCTTCGTAACGCAGCGGGCGCTGTGCCGCCGTCCCGTGCGGGTACACCGTGTCGCTGTGACCCAGCAGCAGCACGCGCCCGGAGCCGCCGCCGGCGCGGTCGGCGCGCAGGTTGTCGCCGTTGGCAGGTTCGGGATAACGCTCGACAGCGAAGCTCAACCGTGTCAGCCGCGATTCCAGCCAATCGACGACGCGGTTCACGTCGTCCTTGTCGAACGACCCCGAATCTATCCCCGTGAGCGTCGTCAAATCCGCCAGATAATCGCCCAGGCGCGATTCCAGATAGGCGACCAGATCGGCATTGGTCATGATGGGCGGTCGAACTCCGCCATCGTCGTGTCGAGCGCCTGCTGCAAATCGGCGATCAGGTCGTCGGTGTCTTCGATGCCGACCGAATAGCGCATCAGCGTTTCGGGGATGCCCATCGCGGCGCGTTCCTCGCGCGTGCATTCGACGTGGCTGGTGGTGGCGGGCGGTCCGACGACCGTTTCGACCGCGCCCAGGTTGGCAGCGCGGTGCGCCAGCTTCAGCCGGGGCAAAAACGCGCGCACCGTGTCGAAGTCGCCCTGAATCGTGAAGCTGAGCACGCCGCCGAAGCCGCGCATCTGCCGCCGGGCGATAGCGTGTCCCGCGTGCGACTCCAAGCCGGGGTAGAACACGCCCTGCACGAACGGGTGCGCCTGTAGATACTGGGCGATGCGCAGCGCGCTGGCGTTCTGCTGCCGGACGCGCAGATGCAGCGTTTTCATGCCGCGCAGCAGCAGGTACGCCGCCATCGGGTCGAGCGTCGCACCGGTGATCTCTCGGTAGTGGAAAACGCGCCCAACCAGCTCCTTTGACCCACACACGATGCCGCCGAGCGCGTCGGCGTGCCCGCCCAGGAACTTGGTCGCGCTGTGCAGCACCAGATCAGCGCCGAGGCTGAGCGGGTTGCAGTTGATCGGCGTGGCGAAGGTGTTATCGACCACGACGACCGCGCCCGCTTCATGCCCCGCCTTCGCCAGCCGCGCCAGATCGAGGAC
>JADLHH010000419.1 GCA_020848855.1 Anaerolineae bacterium
GAAAAAGCCACGCGCCCGGCGCACCACCAAGCCGAAAAGCTAAATCCAACCACTTCGAAGGACAAAAAAGGGCGACCCACTGAACAGTGGGTCGCCCTTTTTTGTATGATCGAACTTATTCGGCGTTCGGGTGGCGCTCGCCACTCCAGCGCCGCCGCGACCGGCTGGAACGCCGCGCGCCGCCTTCAAAGCTGGTCGAGGTTTGCGCGCCGGAGCGCTGCGGGCTGCCCCCACGACCGTTCGCAGCTTGACCGCCGGAACGCTGCGGACTACCACTCTGCCGGCTGGATACCTGCCCGCCGGAGCGCTGGGTGTTCGCGCCGCGTCCGTTCGACTGGCGATTATTGGGCTGAGGCTGGGGCGCTGCCGCGCTGAGCCGCGTCGCATACGGGTGCTCGGTCACGACCGGCACGCGCAGGCGGATCAGCTTCTCGATGTCGCGCAGGTACGCCTGTTCCTCGGCGTCGCAGAATGAGTAAGCGATGCCTGACGCGCCCGCCCGCGCCGTCCGCCCGATGCGGTGGACGTAGCTTTCCGGCTCATTGGGCAGGTCGAAATTGATGACGTGGGTCACGTCATCCACGTCGATGCCACGCGCAGCGATGTCGGTCGCCACCAGCACCCGCGTCTTGCCGGACTTGAAATTCGCCAGCGCCCGCTCGCGCGCGCTCTGCGACTTATTGCCGTGAATGGCTTCCGCCTGAATGCTGGAGCGCTCCAACTGCTGCGCCAGCTTGTTCGCGCCGTGTTTGGTGCGCGTGAACACCAGCACACGCCGAATCGCCTGATCGTCCAGCAGGTGTTCGAGCAGCGCCCGCTTATCCTGCTTGTTGACGAAGAATACCGACTGCGCGATCTTCTCGACGGTCGTCGCCTGCGGCGTGACTTCGACGCGCACCGGGTTGATCAGGATGCGATCTGCCAAATCCTGAATGTCCTGCGGCATGGTCGCCGAAAACAGCAGCGTCTGGCGCTTAACCGGCAGCGCGGCGATGATCTTGCGCACGTCGTGGATGAAGCCCATGTCGAGCATCCGGTCGGCTTCGTCCAGCACGAAAATCTCGATGGTATCGAGCCGAATAATGCCCTGGTTCATCAGGTCGAGCAGGCGACCGGGCGTGGCGACCAGCACGTCCGCACCGCGCCGCCAGGCGTCAACCTGCGGCTGCTGCCCGACACCGCCGAAAACCACGATCGATTTCAGCCCGGTATAGCGTCCGTAAGCATTGAAGCTGTCGTTGATCTGCGACGACAGTTCGCGGGTTGGCGAAAGCACCAGCACCCGTGTCACCGGGCGCGCGCCATTACGCCCGCCGTTCGCCGGGCGGTTCTGGGCAGCGAGGCGCTGCAAAATCGGCAGCGCGAAGGCGGCGGTCTTGCCCGTGCCGGTCTGGGCGCAGCCGATCAGGTCTTTGCCCGCCAGCACATGCGGGATCGCCTGGGTTTGAATAGGCGTAGGAGTCGTATAGCCTTCCGCGCGCACAGCGCGCAGCAGCGGCTCGATCAATTTCAGGTCTTGGAATTGCATGAAACCTCAAAAGGGATAGTCAATGCGTGGAACGCACCAATTGCGCAGGACGCATTAATGCCGGAAAAATTGGGCGCGACCAGGGAATTACGTTGATTTCTGCTCATGCTTACGAGCATTATATCACAGATTTCGCGGTGGTAGAGAACGGTGGGAAATCGCCTAGAACGCCCCCGACCCCGTGAACACGATTTTGATCGTGCGGAACAGGATTTGCAGGTCGAGCCACAGCGAATAATTCTGGATATAGTACAGGTCGTCCTCGGTATGCAGGTGCATCGGGCGGTTCGCCCGCCCGTTGATCTGCCACCAACCGGTCATGCCCTGCGGCACTTCGAAGCGCTTGTACTGCCACCACTCGTAAGCCGCCACCAGCGCCGGCAGCTCCGGTCGCGGACCAACGAGGCTCATATCGCCGCGAATCACGTTGAACAACTGCGGCAGCTCGTCCAGGCTGGTGCGCCGCAGGATGCGCCCTACCCGTGTGATGCGCGGGTCGTACGGGCGCTTCATCACGTTGACCTGTGTTTCGTCGAATTCCAGTTCCTTGTGGTTGACGTACATCGACCGGAACTTGAACATCACGAAGCGGTTGCCGTTAATCCCGACACGCTCCTGCCGCAGGATGGCGGGACCTTCGCTGTCGCGGCGAATCGCCACCGCGACCAGCGCCAGCACCGGCGACAGCACGATCACGACCGGGACGGCGACGACCAGGTCGAGCGCGCGCTTGAGCAGCCGCTGCCGGGGCGAGAAGATCGGCGTGCGCACGCCGATCAGCGGCAGCCCGCCGAAATTTTCGGTGACGGTGTGGAAGAAGCTGACCTGCGAAAAATCCGGCGCGAGCCGGATGTTCACCGGGAAGCGCTGCAGGTCGAACATGAGCCGCGAAATTTCCTCGGAAACGTCGCTCGAATACCAGCGCGGGACGATCACCACCTCGCCGATGCGCTTCTCCTCGACGATCTTCGGCAGATCGCGCAGATCGCCGACGATCTCGCTGTCGAGACCCGGCGCGGTCTCGTCGTCGAACGGCAGGCGGATGAAGCCGACCAGATTCAGGTTATGGCGCGGGTTGCTGCGAATTTTGTCGCGCAGTTGGGCGGCGTTCGCGCCCGTGCCGACGATCAGCACCCGCAGCAGCCGCTCCTCACGCTCGAAGAAGAAGATCGTCACCAGCCGGATCAATATCCGCGAGGCGGTCATACCGATCAGCGCGAAGCTGACAAAGTAGAACGACTGGAAGCGCGAAAAGTCGCGGTAGGCGAGGTACAGCACGCCGAAATACAGGAAACAGGCGATCACGTGGCTGCGGATCATGTTCAGCAGCCGGAAGCGAAATTTCGTCCCGAAGCGATGCACGTACACGTCGTTCTGGACGAAGATCGTCATCCACACCAGCAGGATGATACCGTAAAGCGGCGTCGGCACGACGAAGGTTTCGGGAACGCCGGGTATCCCAATATCGATGCTCACGCGCACATAGTACGACAGGAACAGCGACGCAAGCAGGATCATGCAGTCGACGACAAGCTGGAGTACTTCGGTGCGTGAACGTCCCATCGATTTTTCGCTGATCCACCCCCTCGCTCCGGTAAGTTTACCACTCCTTGCCGGTCAGGGGCAGCAGTTCGCACATCCGCCACCAGGGTCATCGCATCAAATTTCACACAGGGTTTCCAATGGTTCACAACGCTCTTGTAGGGGCGAACCCACGTGTTCGCCCGCTGGGGCAGACACACAGGTCTGCCCCTACAAAACACCTATGACC
>JADLHH010000420.1 GCA_020848855.1 Anaerolineae bacterium
ACCTGCGCACCGCCAAGACGGTGTATGCCAACCAACTGCGTTCGCAGTATCTGGAGCGCGTCCGCCAGCGCGACTGGACTCTGCGTACCGATCTGGTGCTGAAAGACCTGCTGATCATGGTCTCGGCGGAGCAGGACATGCGCGACGCGCAGGACGCTATCGCCACCGAGGATTACTGGGATCTGGTGCAGGAATTGAGCGTGCAGCCGCGCGGCGTCGTTCTGGCGCTCAGCCAGGCGTTTCTGTTCGATACGGCGATTCATCACGGCGCGCGCCACGACATGATCACGATGGCGGAAGATTTCTTTCGCGTGCCCCAGAAATCGAAGCTGGGCAGCAACGGCATCACCGAGCGCCAGTTGATCGCCAAAGTCGCCCAGATACGGCGCGACCGCCTGTACTCCATTGCCGATGCGCAGAATCTGCCGGGGCTGAAGCCGCGCGGCGATTTCTGGGTGAATATCACCAACGCGGGCGACTGGGCGCTGCAGGGCGACAGCAGCGGCAATGTGCTGATCAAATCCGGCAGGTCGGTGCAGGTTCGTAAGCCGTAACGCTGTTTCGAAACGATGGTATTTTGTAGGGGCAGACCCACGTGTCTGCCCAGATTTTGGGGCGAACACACAGGTTCGCCCTACGATTTTCCCGTCAGTTCGGTATACAGCATCATGAGGCGGTCGGCGGTCGCGCGAATCGAGAATTCGCCGGCAGCGGCAGCCCGCGCCGACCGCTCCAGCGCCGAGCGTGAGGGAGAATCGGCGAGCAGGATTTGGATAGCGCGGGCAGCGGCGGCGGCGTCTCCGACCGGGACGACCACGCCCAGCGACGGATGATCCGGCAGCGTACCGACATGCGTGCTGACAGTCGGCAGCCCGCACGCCGCCGCTTCGAGGATGGCGATTGCGCCCGCCTCGTGCCGCGAGGTGAGGACGTGAATCGCCGCCTGCCGGTAGTATGCCGGGAGATCGGGGTGAGCGACCGCGCCGACGAAGCGTACCCGCTCGGTGATGCCCAGTTCGCGCGCCAACGCTTCCAGCCTGAGGCGCAGCGCGCCTTCACCTATTACATCCAGCGTTACGTCAGAATCCAGCAGCGCTAATGCTCGCAGCAGCGTCGCCTGATCCTTGACCGGGACAAGCGACGCGACGTGAATCAGGCGGTTGGGTTTGGGCGGCGCGGCGGCGGGCGCGAAGCGCTCGGCATCGACTCCCAGCGGCAGCGTGACGATCTTCGCGTCTGGCACGGCATATCCAGCAGTATCAATCAGCCGACGCACGTATGACCCCGGCACGATCACGCGGTCGCCGCTGGCGAGCGCCTGTCCGACGATCCAGCGGCTGAAAGCGCCGCGCTGCAAGCCGTAGCCAATGTCGCGCAAGCCGACCAATTCGCCGCCGAGGATGGAGACGACGACCGGCACGCCGAGCCGCCGTCCCGCCCAGCCTGCGATCAGCCCGGTCTCGTCTGCCCACATGGCGTGCAGCACGTCGAATGGCGCTTCGCGATGCAGCCACTCGATCAATCGGAGCGCGTCCCACCACAGCGCGAGGCGGCGCAGCCCTCGTGCCTGACCCGCGCCGAGCGAATGGACGGTCGCGCCGTTGAGGCGATACGTGTCGCGGCGGTACGGGTAGCGCAGCGCGATGATGCGCAGGTCGGCGCGCGCCGCCAGTTCGCGGGCGAGGTTCTGCTGAACCGGGATCGCCCAGTCGTCGGCGTGGGCGCTAAACCCCGGCAGCAGTATCCCGATCCTCATGCCCGATCCTGAACAGCAGATAATTCCCGGTGCGGTCGAGGTATTCCAGCCCGACGACATCGCGCAGCCAGCGATAGGTTACGTCGATGCCACGCCCCGCCCACGTATTTTCGATCACCCAGACGTTGACGAACAGGTAGCTGGGCGTGCCATCTGCCATCTCCGCCGTGATGGTCTGCGGCGTTTCGTCGAACAGCTCGCGCACGTCGCAGGGCGCGTAGGCGCGCAGCGGCAGCGTTAGCTCGAAGGTGTACAGCCGCGCGTTCGCCGGAACTGCCGCAATCGCCCACTGCGCGGCGGCTTTGTCGGCATTCTGGCGGGCGACGAACTGGTCGATCACCGGCTTTTCGGCGAACGCGGTCAGAGCAAGCCCGGCGACCAGTACCCCGGTAAAGACGGTACGCCGTCGGGCGAGTGCCGCTTCGAGACCCAGCCCGGCGAGGGCGGCGAGCGCCGGGACGACGATCAGCGCAAACCGGATGTTCTGATAGGGAATTCCGGCGAGGAACAGGTATAGCAGCAGCGCCCAGCCGACCAGCAGCGCCAGCCGGGCGGGCTGGCGACGCAGTCGCCACGCGCCGACCAGCACGAACGGCGCGAACAGCGGCGCGAGATAATAGGCGTCGTAGAGTGGACGGGCGAAAAACAGCGCGTTGATCTGGTCGTAGATGAAATGCCCGTCGGCGTTGACGAATTCGCGAGCGAAGGCGTTGAGAGGCGACCAGCCCGCGACCCAGGCGTGGTTCAGCACGGGGTAGGGCGAGCCGATGCTGATCGCCGCCTGCGGCAGCAGCACCAGCATCGCCGCCGCGCCCGCCGCCAGCATTTCGCGCCAGCGGATTCGCCGCCATGTGAGCAGAACCGCCAATCCCCACGCCGGGACGAGCGCCAGGTACAGCCAGCGGGTCACGCAGGCGAGCGCCAGCAGCAGCGCGGCAGCGACCAGCCAGCGGACGCGATCCGTGTGCAAATAGCGCAGCAGACTGACCGCGCTCAGCGTCGCCCATGCCAGCGCCGAGATATCCGCCATGACGACGATGCTCGACTGCACCGCCTGCCCGCACAGCGCCGCGATCAGCCCGGCGGCGAGCGCTCCGGCACGCCCCGCGCCGATCTGCCGCGTCAGGATGTAGACCAGCGGCGCGATCAGCCCGCCGAGCAGCAGACTGATCGCCTGCGCCGTCAGCGCCGTCGCGCCGAAAACAGCGAAGCCGGACGCCAGCAGTGCCGGGTAGCCGAGGGGCCAGAAGAACGGGGTGAGTTCGCCGCCGCGCGCTATCGTCTGGGCGTAGTTGTAGTAGGCGTAGGCGTCCTGACCGTAGAGACCGTCGAAGCCGGCGGTGTAGGCGATGCGGAGCGCGAGGCTGAGGGCGAAAACCCCGGCGATCAACCAGCCGTCGGCTGTGCCGAACCATCGGTCAAGCGGGCGTTCGGGGGATTTCTCCACAGCAGCACCAGCGCCAGAATCTCGACAAGGACGTGTACCAGCGCGACGCCGACCGCGCCCGCCGCCGGGATCAGCAGCAGGCACAAGCCGCCCTGCACGACGATCACCGCGCCGTTGATCCCGTTGACGCGCCCTTCGTGACCGAGCGCGTACAGGTAGAGCGTGCGCCCGCCGCGCAGCAGGCTGAACAGCAGCGACCAGCCGAGCACCTGAAGCACCAGCCCGGCAGGCTCAAAGCCGTCGCCGTAGGTCAGGCGGATCACGGGCAGCCCCAGCAGCGAAAAGCCGACCCCGGCAGCCGCCCCGAATGCGCCCAGCCCGATCATCCCGCGCCGGAAGGTGCGCGCCATGTGGATACGGTCGGCAGCCAGCAGCGCCAGCGCCGGGAACAGCGCGCCGAAAAAGGCATTCGGGATGGTGCGAGCCGCTTCGGCGAAGCGTGATGCAGCGCTAAAATACCCCACTTCGGCGGTCGTCGCCAGCCGTTCCAGCAGGATGACGCTCAGCCGGATTTGCAGCGCGGCGAACACCGCCGCCAGCGCGAACGGAAAGGCGCGGCGGAGGAGGGGGAGGAGTGTAAGGGCGGGTCTCAGACCCGCCCCTACTGCTACAGGCGGGGATGAGGTAGGTGAAAAGAACTTCCAGCGGTACACCGCCCACGCGGCGACCAACTGCCCCGCCGATGTCACCGTATTCACAATCAGCGCGGCGATGACCCCGCCGCCGCTCAGAAACGCCGCCGCCGTCAGGATCAACTGGGCGACCAACATGCCGATGGTCAGGTAAGGGATCACGCCCATTTCGCCGCGCGCCCGGAACACGGCGGTGAATCCGCTGTAGAACGGCGCGATGATCACCAGCGGCGCGGAAATGTGCAGCCCGGCGACCACCAGCGGGTCGCTGCTCAGCAGCGGCGCGGCGGCGATCAGCAGCAGCATGGCAGCCCCGCCGAGCAGCAGGCGCGAGCGCGTGACCGTCTCCATGTAGGCACGAGTGACGCTGGAATCCTGAGCAATTTCGCGGGTCATCAGCGTGCCGAGACCGAACTCGACCAGCAGCCCCAGCGGGAACACCCACGCCACCGCGACCGTGTAAACGCCGAGTCCGTCGGTTCCGAGCGTGCGTCCAATGAGCGCGGAGAGGAAGAACAGCACGACCGCGCCGCCGACGTTGCTGACGATCAGCGCCAGCGTGTTGCGCGAGAGTCGGGCGGTCAGCGGCGAGTCAGGCGCGCTCAAATTCGATCCACTAGTGGTCGGCGTAGAGAGCAAGCGGACTGAGGTTTGACACGCTCTTGTCAAGAGCGGTCAATGCTCGCAGCAGGCGCGGGCGGCGCTCGATTACGCCGTAAACGTCGCTCGGCGGCAGCATTAATCCGAGCGGTTCAACGAGGATACGGCGAAAATGGGGCGCGAAATTCCGTGTCAGGCGGTGGATGGTTGGATAGCGGATAGAAAGCGATTGAAATGTCGTTTGACCACGCAGGCGGCGGAAGGCGGTACGGAAATCGCCGTGCAGCCCGTGCCAGCCGATTTCCCACAGGCACAGCGGACTCATCACGCCGAACGCGGCGACACCGCCCGGAGGAAGCCGCGACGCCAGCCACGCCGCCTGCGGATGCCAGTCGGTCAGACAGTTGAGCACGCCGAAATTGGCAAATGCGCCGTCGAACGACGGGAAATCGCTGGGCAGCGCGTTCAGGTCGAGCGGCTGGATGGTTATCAGGGGTTGGTCAGCGGTCTTGGCGCGGGCGACGGCGAGCATGGCGGCGCTGACGTCGGTGGCGGTGACGCGGACGCTTCGCCCGGCAAGGTGGAGCGCATCCTCACCCGTGCCGCAGCCGAATTCGAGGACGTGATCTCCGGGCTGAAAGTGCCGGTCGAGGCGAGCGTGAACGCGGGCGCGCAGATGGCGCGCGATGGGGCTGGCGGTGAAATCGCGGTCGTAGGCGGGCGCGAGCGCGTCAAACGGCGTGGAGCTTTCCATTCGCGCTCTCGATCTCGCCGCCGGTCAGCGCCATGCCCAGCCGACCGAGGCGGGCGTTAGCGAACAGCCTGGCGCGGCGCGGCAGGCTGCTGCCGTCCCGGTTCGCCTTGCTCAGCGCGACTTCGCTGACCATCCAGCGGGTGGCGAAGCTGTAGAAGCGCCGGCTGCGCCGCCCGGCGACGGTCAGGTCGCGGTCGCTGCGCTGCTCCCACGCTCTGCCGGACAGCACACGGGACTCGACCTCGGCGTAATACGGCGTCCCTTTGATCGGGTAGGCGACGGTCGTCAGGAAGATGTCCGGGTTGGCGAGCTTGAGATGCTCGACCGTCGCTTCTAGATCGCTGATCTCCTCGCCCTCGTAACCGAGCATGATGAACATGCCGGTCTCGAAGCCGTAGCGCTGGAGCAAGTGGGTTTTCGCCTGCACGTCGGTCACGTCCACCTTGCGATCCATCGCGTCGAGGACGCGCTGCGAGCCGCTCTCCGAGCCGTTCCACAGCCGGAAGCAGCCCATCTCTGCCAGCGTTTTGACGATTTCTTCGTTGAGGCGGTCGGCGCGCGAGATGCACTCGAACGGGATGCGCGCGCCGCGTTTTTTGAGTTCTTCGGCATATTTGAACAGCCAGCGGTGGTTGATAGTGAACACGTCGTCGGCGTACCAGATCAGGTCAGGGTTATAGCGCTCCTTGATCCACAGCAGCTCGTCGGCGGCGTCTTCGGGCGTGCGGCGGCGGTGGGTGTTGCCGTAGACCGAGTGGCTGCACCAGGTACAGGTATACGGGCAGCCGCGCGCGTGGATGACCGATACCGCGCTCTGCCCGTGATGCTCCTTCCAGACGCGCATGTAATCCTCGATCTGGATGGCTTCGCGGTCAGCCCAGGGGTTGGCGCTCAGGTCGGCGATGAAAGCGCGCGGCGCGGTTTCGACGACCGCGCCATCGTCGCGGCGAAAGGCGATGCCGCTGACGCGATCCAGCCCATTTAGCCCGTGTTTCGCCAGATGCGGCAGCAGTTCTTCGAGCGTTTGCTCGCCTTCGCCGATCACGATCACATCCGCGCCGCGTTCGAGATAGTCGGCTGCGTAGTAGGGCGGTTCGGGACCGCCGAGGACGATGGTCGCGCCGTGCTGCCTGCCGATCTGGATCATGCGCAGCACGTTGAACTTGGTCATCAGGTTGGTGTAAATGCCGACGACCGGTGGCTGCTCGCGCGCGACCAGCGCCGTGAACGCGTCCAGGCTGCTGAAGGTCGAATCGAAGACGCTTACAGCGAAGCCTTTCGCCTTCAGGTAGGATGACAGGTAGAGGATGCCCAGCGGCGGATAGGGCTTCATCACCTGGCGTTCGTGCGGGTCTTCGTACAGGAAGTACCCGTGCGCGAGCAGGATATCCACTATGCTTCCAGCGTGTAGCCGGTGGTCATGGCGATGTAATTCATGGTCACGCGGTAGGCTTCGGGGTCGGTCAGGCGCATGATCGAGTGCATCGTGCCCTCGGCATAGACTTCCACGAACGATTCGTCTCCGTCGGCGATATGCCGGAAGTGGGTCGCGCGATCCAGATTGAAGATTACGGCGGCGTTGTCGTTATTCTTGTACTTGAGCCAGGTTCCTGCCATCGAGCATCCTTTGGGTGAAACTTCTGAACGGTCCCAAGATTACTGCATTATAACATTCGGCACGCGCGTCGGTTCGTGCGGCAGCGTCGCCAGTTGGTCGAGCCTGGCGACAGCGGCGGGCAGTGTCGCGCGGTGGTAGATCATCGACGCCGCGCGTCGCACCAGCGTCGGATTCAGGCGGCGCGGATCGCGCACGGCATTTTTCAAGTCGCGCCACTTCTTGCGCGAGCGGTAATACTTTTGGACGACGGTGTGAAGCTGGCGGTAGAACTCGGTGCGGAACGGTCCCCGGTAGAGCATGGCAAGGTCTTCGCTGTCGATCCAGTTCTCGCGCTCGCCCAGCTCATGCCTGACGGCTTCGTAGAATTTCGTGCCCGGCAGCGGGTAGCTCACCGAAATGCCGATGTCGTCGGGCATGAGATCGCGCACCATTTGCAGGGTCAGCTCGATATCGGCGCGGGTTTCACCGGGGTAGCCGAACTGCAGGAAGAAGGCGACCTTAACGCCGTGTTCGTGCAGCCTGCGCGTCGCTTCGTAAATCTGCGCGACCGTCGTGCCTTTTTCCATCGCGTCGAGAATCTTCTGCGAGCCGCTCTCCGCGCCGACCCACACGATCTGCGCGCCCGCCCGCGCCAGCGCCGGGATGGTCTTGCCGCGCAGCAGCAGGTCGACGCGGTTCAGGCTCTTGAACGGGATGCGCAGGTTTCGGACATCGAGCAGGTCGGCGAATTCCTCAATCCAGCGATCCTGTATCCCCATGATATCGTCCATGAACCAGATCGAGTCGGGGTTGAAGCGCTGTTTCAGCCACGCCATTTCCTCGACCACGTTCAGCGGGCTGCGGACGTTGTAGCGCTGTCCCCAGATCGGCTTGGCACACCAGTTGCAGTGGAAGGGGCAGCCGCGCGTCGTCACCAGATTCATCGAATAGTAGCCGTGATGCGCGATCCACAGCGCGCGGTAGCGATCTCGATCCACCAAGTCCCACGCCGGGAAGGGCAGGTCGTCCAGCCGGGTGATCACCGGGCGGGGCGGCGTGCGAATGATACTGCCGGCGGCGTCACGATAGGCGATGCCCGGAATGTCCGCCAGCGGCGTCTGGGTTTTGCCATCGAGGTGGTCGATCAGTTCCGGCAGCGCTGCGTCACCTTCGCCGATCAGCACATAATCCGCGCCGCGCTCCAGATACAGGTCGGCGTGATCGGTCTCGTCCGCGCCGCAGCAGATAACGACGCAACCGCGCGCCTTCGCCGCGTCGATCATGGTGAAGGCGGCGTCGCGCATCCGCAACAGCGACATTTTGCTGAGATAGTTGAAATTGTCCTCGAACAGGGCGGCGTAGCGCGGCTGATGCGGGTCGAGGGCGGCTGTCCAGTCGTCGGTCGATTCCGCGAGCATGGCGTCGAACAGCGCCACGCTGTAGCCCCGATCCCGCATGATGCTGGCGGCGTAGAGCGTGCCCAGCGGCGGGTAGGGCTGCATCGCCGCGTACAGCTTGGGGTCGAAGCGCGGATAGTACGACTGACCGAACAGGATGTCCGTCATCAAACGTCCCCGCGCACGTGAACCGGCGTGACGCGAATGGGAACTGACCACGTCTGGGCAAACGTCTCCGGTGTGAAGCCGATGGCGGGGA
The DNA here is from genome assembly GCA_020848855.1 of Anaerolineae bacterium. Next base: position 8,443 of record JADLHH010000420.1, read on the forward strand.
TGCTCTCGCGGTACTTGTCGAGATAGGCGGGCTGCCGGCTGGCGGGCGGTAGCGTCTCGTCGATGACGCCTTCGCCCATGACGACGCAGGAATTGCCGGCGTCCTCGTTCGCCCAGCCGAGCGCGACGTTCGAATTGACGCGGAGGTTCTTCACCTTCTGCGCGTCGGGCATCGAATAGAGAATGAACGTGTCGCGGTCGCGGACGAACCAGACGGGCGTGGGCTGCGGCATCCCGTCCTCGCGGACGGTCGTGAACCAGACGAATTCAGCGTTGGCGATGATGGCGTCGAACTTTTCGGGAATCGAAACGCTCATGTGACGATAATCCTTGAATACTGGGCAGGTTTCAAACCCGCCCCTACAGGACGCGCCAGCGACGGCGCGCGAATGGGTCTTGCAGCAATTCTAACCCGCGTTCTTTCAGCGCGCAGCGGGCGATCTGGCGGGCAAGCGAGACGTTGATGCTTTTCTCTTTATCGTCTAATCTGGCGGCGACGGTTTCAATATGGGGGAATTTCGCCATCACGTCGGGATCGCCGATCTGCGGCTCACCGCCGCGCACGACAAGCGCGAGGTCGGCGCGGTGCGATTGACATAATTGCTGTGCCGGGTCGTTGTGAGGCTTGATGGCCAGAAAATCCGCTAAACAACCTGATTGAAGGTTTCCGACTTTCTTCATGTATGTGAGCAATGCAGCGTCGCTTGTCACCATGTCGACGTAAACATGCCACTTCAAAGGTTCAGCGAACGAAACAACTGAGGATGCGCAGCGAAGCTCATCGAGCAAATCCCCGTCAGCAGTCAGTCGTGAGTCGCTGCCTATCGCGGTACGGGCATGAACAGCCAATATTCGCGGCAAAACGGATTGACCGAGTAGGTATAGGTTCGTTGATGGAC
>JADLHH010000421.1 GCA_020848855.1 Anaerolineae bacterium
CACTGCACGCCATCAGTTCGATGCTGTTCGAGCGCGTGTCGTTCCAGAACGTCATCTGTCTCGGCTTGATCCTCGATGCCGAAGGGCAGAAGATGTCCAAGAGCAAGGGGAACATGGTCAACCCCTGGGACGTGCTCAATCTGCACGGCGCCGACGCCTTCCGCTGGTATCTGTTCACGTCAGGTCCCCCCGGCGAGCCGCGCCGCTTCTCGATCGATCTGGTGGGCGAGGTGGTGAGCAAGGTCTGGCTGACGCTGTGGAATACCTACAGTTTCTTCGTGACCTACGCCAACCTCGACGGCTGGACGCCGAGCAGCGCCATCCCGCCGGTGAGCGAGCGCGACCAGTTGGATCGTTTCGTGATCGCCGAGCTGCATCAGCTTGTCGCGAATGTGACCGAAGCGTTCGACAGCTACGACGTGCCCGGCGCGACCCGCCCGGTGCAGGCGTTCATCGAGATGCTGAGCAACTGGTACGTCCGGCTGAGCCGCCGCCGCTTCTGGAAGAGCGAAAGCGACACCGACAAGCTGAGCGCCTACGCGACGCTGTACGAGTGCCTGACGACCCTCTCCTGGCTGATCGCGCCGACGATGCCATTCGTCGCCGACGCGCTGTATCGCAATCTGGTGGTGGGCGCGGTCGAAGGGCAGCCGGAAAGCGTTCACCTGGCGCTGTGGCCCGAATACGACCCGGCGCTGGTCGATCAGCAGTTGATCGACGAAATGCGGCTGGTGCAGCGGCTCGTCAGCCTCGGTCGCGCCGCCCGCGAAACCGTCAAGCTCGGTGTGCGCCAGCCGCGACGAGCGCCAGCTTCGCCGTGCGCGACGCAAAGGAATCGGCGGCAGTCAAGCGCCACGCCGACCTGATCGCCGCCGAACTGAACGTCAAGTCGGTCAGCGTGCTGGAGGAAGCGGGCAGCGTCGTCACCTACAAGCTCAACCCGCTGCCGAGTGCGCTCGGCAGGAAGTTCGGCAAGGATTTTCCGCGCGTGCAGAAGGCGCTGCGCGAAGGCGCGCCCGCCGACGTGCGCCGCTGGGCGGAAACGCTGGTGAGCGGGGCGAGCATCACTGTCACGCTGGATGGCATCGAATTCGTAGCATCGCCGGAAGAAGTTCAGGTGCTGCGCGAAGCCGGAGCCGGCTATGCGATTGCCGAGGACAGCGGCTATCTGGTCGCGCTCGACACCAACCTGACCGACGACCTGATCCGCGAGGGTTTGGCGCGCGAGGTCGTCCGGCGCGTGCAGTCGCTGCGGCGTGACGCCGATTTCAACATCAGCGACCACATCGTGCTGAAGTATCAGGCGAGCGACAAGCTGGCACAGGCGATCCGGCAGTTCACCGACTACATCGGCGGCGAGACGCTGAGCGACACGCTGGAAGTCGGCGAGCCGAGCGACGGCTTCCGCACCGAGCAGTACGACATCGACGGCGAATCGCTGACGGTGGGCGTCAAGCGCGTCTGAACGTCACCGCATCTCTCAATCACCTAAAGGCACATCCTGAGATCGGCGTGGGTGTGCCTTTTCATTTGTTTTTCTGGCAAACTGTCACAAATCCCCGCATGACATATTGAAGCCGGACTGTTGCATTTTGTCGCGAATCACTGGAATATTGGTGAAAGATGACAAAAACCTGCCCGGACTGTTGTGTTAAATGATGCTAATCGCACGGGGGAGTTGGTGAATACAATCAAAAAACAACCGGAGCTAAGGTCAAAACACCACAACATGTCGGAAAATCACAGCGCTACCGTCCAGGCGCTCTTGCAGTTCGCACTTCCGCTCGGCACACAGCTTATGGCAGGTCCCCCTGAAAAAACCATCACCTGGTCAATTATGGTACAGGCGCAGCCACCGGCATTTCCCGACGTTTACGGCGGCGAGCTGGCGCTGGTCTCGATGGACGTGCTGCGTTCCTACGACAGCCGCATCACGCTGTCGGAAGTCGTGCGCGGGCTAGCCGACGCCGGTGTCAGCGCGGTCGCTGCCAGCCTCGACCATTCGCACGCGGCGGTTTCAGTCGCCAACGAGTGCAATATCGCGCTGCTGGCGCTCCCCGACGACAGCAGTATGCCGCGCATCGAGCGCGCCGTGAACACCTTCATCGTCAATCAGAAGGCGCAGATGGCGCAGCGCGCGATGGAAATTCAGCGGCAGTTGACCCGCGTCGCCGCCGAAAACCGCGATCTGAACAGCCTGCTGCAGGTGCTGGCGCGCGCCACCGCCAAGCCGATTGTCGTCCACGACGACGCCGGCGTGCTGATGGCGCAGGTCTACCCGAACGTCGCCCGCCGCTCGACCACCGGGCGCACGCTGATGCAGAGCCTGCCATACGGCTCGTTTCAGAACTGGCTGGGGCGGGAAGCGCCGGGCGCTGAAGGCGTGATCGTGCCCAGCCCGCTGGGGCATACGACCGTGCTGAAAGTCGAGAAGCGAGTCGCCGGGTATCTGTCGCTGGTGGACAGCCAGGAAGCGCTCGACGACTTCGACCGTATGGTGCTGAGCTACGGCGCGGACGTGTGCGCCATCGAGCTGGCGAAAAGCCGCGCCATCGCCTTTGCCGTCGAGCAGGCGCGCGGCGATTGGGTGCAGATGTGGCTGAGCGGCACACCCGCCGACGACGATCTGATGTCCACACGGGCGCAGCAAGCCGGGTTCGACCCGGAGACGAACTACGTCGTGGTGGTGTTCCGGGCGACAACCGGACAGGGCGCGAACCTGCCGCTGGAGGCGCTCATCCCGCTGGTACGCGACGACATGGTACGCCGGCAGGTTGCCGGGGCGGTAGGGCAGTACGTCGATGTGATCGTCGCGCTCTACCCGCTCGACAACGCCACGCCGACCACGCGCGTCCGCCAGATTGTCGAGGACGTGCGCAGCCAACTGGCGACCCGCAGCCCCAGCGGGCTGGTCGCGTCCGGTATCAGCCGCCCGGCGAGCGGGCTTTCGGCGCTGCGCGAAGCCTACCGCGAGGCGAAGGATGCCGTCAGTATTGCCAACGAGCTTGGCGACCGCGAGCAAACAACGTTCTATGGCGACCTCAAGCTGTTTCAACTGTTGCTGGCGCTCAAGGAACGCAACCTCGACCAGATGCGCCGCTTTTATATCGAGACGCTCGGTCCGCTGGTCGACCACGACGACCGCAAGCAGGGCGACCTGATCCGCACACTCAGCGGTTTCTTCGAGGCGAACGGTAACCTCGCCAAAGCCGCCACCGATCTGAACGTGCATCGCAACACACTCGTCTACCGCCTGGAGCGAATCAGCGAGCTGACCGGGCTGAATCTGGAAGACCCGGAAAACCGCCTCATTCTCCATTTGGCGCTCAAAATTCAGCGCGTTTTGGCGACTTTGCCTAATTGAGCGTACGAATCCTGTGATTTTCCCTCGCTTTCGCTTGCGCGCTTTGAAAAACTTGTGCTAGAATGACTCGATGTATTAGCGAAACAAGCTTTGATCGCTTATATACAAAGGGGTTGCACAATGGCTGTCGAATTTTACGATGTCAAGACCCGCAAGAAGGTGAAGATTGACGACAAGAACGTCTTGAAGACCACCTTCACCACCAAGAACGGTCAGACCCGTTACGGACTTCGGGGCAAGACTTCCGATGGTCGTATGCTGACGAAGTTCGTCAGCAAGGGTGATTGGGACAAGGGCAAATACGCCATCGAGAAGAAGTAACACGCTGCACCCGAACCCGCACCGAAAATGGTGCGGGTTTTGTTTTTCCTACAGCCAGCGCCGCAGAATCGCGTCGAGCGTGCTGTCGTCGCGCATCGCCTTCAGCACGTCGTTGACGATGTCGCTGATCGCCGGGCGGCGGCTCTGCGTGGCAATGGCGTACAGGTTGTCAGTCACGACGTTCATGCTGGCGCGCCACGCCGGGTGATCGCGCAGGTATAGCCGTGCGCTGACCGCATCGACCAGCGCGGCGTCGGCTTCGCCCAAACGCGCGGCGTCGAGGGCGTCGCGCTGAAGCTCATACGGGCGCGTCTCGAACGACAGGACGCGCCGCAGCCATGTGCGCGCCTCGCTGTCGGCTTCCGAGCCGAATTCGTAGCCCAGACTGTGCCCCGGTATGTCTTCCATTCGCACGAAACCCTTGTCGCTCACCAGCACCAGCCCGGCGTTGAAGTACGGCTGCGAATAATGCACGTTCTCCAGCCGCGTCAGGTCAATGGTCAGCCCGGCGATCAGCGCGTCCACCTGATCGGCTTTGAGCGCATCGTACAACCCATCGTAGCCGAGCGGCACGAAACGCACCGGCAAGCCCAGCCGCGCGCCCAGTTCGTTCCCCAGATCGATCTCCATGCCGAAGACGCTGCCGTCCGGGTTGAACGCCGCGAACGGCGGTCGGCTGGGATCGACGCCAATACGCAGTTCGTGGTACGGGAACAGATCGCCGGGCGGAGTTGCGGGCAGCAGCAGCCGGATCACGACCAGCAGTGCCGCGCCGGCGATCAGCAGGACGATCAGCCGGCGGCTCAGCGGGCGGGGGCGGGCAGCCATAGCGTCTCGCTCATCGGGAAGCCGCGTGCGTAGTTCTGCACGGCATAATAGATCGGCTTGAGTTGAAACCGGGTGGTGACGAACGTGTAGCTGTCCGGGTAGCTGAGCGTCGGCGCAGGGTAGCGCAGCACCCAGAAGCACATTTTGTCGAGCCAGTCCCAGTGGGCTTCGGCATATTCCAGCGCGCCGATGGTGTCGGCGATGCGCTGCGACGGGCTGACGGCTTTCGTCCAGCGCGGGGCGTCGTTCCAGCCTGTTTCGGTGATCACGGCGGGCTTGTCGGCGTCGCCGTGCCGCACCATCACCTCGCGCAGCAGCTCGGCGCGCCGGAAGTTGAGCGTGTCGAAGGCGGGCGCGGCTTCCGGCGGCTCGGTGAAGCCGTAGGTGTGGATCGCCAGCGCGTCGAAATAGTCGCGCGCCCCAGCGTCGTACAGTTCATCCAGATAGGTGATATCGTTCAGCCCGGCGGCGCTGCCCGGCGGTTCCAGCGTCGGCGCGAGACCGGCGGCGAGGATCACCACGTTCGGGTTGGCGGCATGGGCGGGCGCGTAGACTGCCTGAAGCAGCCGCGCGTAGCCCGCGGGGTCGACCGCCTGATAACCCCACTCGAAGGCGAGGTTCGGCTCGTTCCAGATGATCAACTCGTCGATCACGTCCGCGTAACGCGCCGCGAAATCCGCCACGACCGCGGCGAAGTCGGGGTAGGCGGCTTCCGGCAGGGTGTTGAGCGTGGTGAATTCGGCGCTGGCGTCGCCCCGTTCGCGCGCCCACTCCGGCACCAGCCCCAGCCGCGCGATGATGTGGATGCCCTGATTGCGGGCGTGGCGCACGATACGGTCGGCGCTCGACCAGTCGTAGCGGTCTTCGCTGCCTTCGATGTACGCCCAGGGGAAGAACTCGACAATCGTCGGCGCGCCCATCTCGCGCACGATTTGGAGCGACCGCTGGATTTTCCACTCGTCCACTTCGTCAATCAAGCGGGTGTGCATACACAGCATTGGCTTGGTCGTCTCGACGGTCTGATCTGCGCCCAGCGGCGCGCGCGGCTGCGCCGGGACGAGCGCCGCCACCAGCGCCCAGGCGATCAGCGCCCGGACGAGCCAGGGGATATACGGGCGGAGCCTGGTGACAGCCGTTTTCGCGCGCATCATCCGCCGAGTGTACCGTATCCGCGCGGCGCGTTAGCCTACGCTTGCCGGATGCTCAGCCTTCACCCGACCGCAGCCAGCCGACCCAGAAGCCGACGCCCCACGCCAGATGGATGGTCAGGAACACGACCGGGATGCGCAGCAGCGTGCCCGGCTCGCCGGGGGGCGCGGCGCGCAGCGAAAATACCGCGTTGACGACGCCGTACAGCGCGATGCCCGCCAGCCACAGCAGCGTGAACACCGGACTCAGCAGGCTG
>JADLHH010000422.1 GCA_020848855.1 Anaerolineae bacterium
GCCGCGACGTGACGCTCAAGGGAGTTCTGTTCGATCTGGACGACACACTGCTCGACTGGAGCAGCTTCGGCGGCGACTGGTCGGCGATGGAGCGCGACCATTTGCGCGGCGTGTTCGACTACATCTGCGCCGAAATTCACCCGCTGGACGACCTCGATGCCTATTCCGCCGAATTCGGCAACCGGATGCTGGCGGCGTGGACGGCAGCGCGCGGTACGTTTCGGGCGCCGAACCTGGGCACGCTGCTGGTTGAAACGTCGGTGGCGTTCGGCGTCCCGCCGGAAGCACTCGACCCGCGCCGCTGCCTGCTCGCCTACGACTGGAAGAAGATTCCCGGCACGCGCGTCTTCCCCGAAGTGCCGGAGACGCTCGCCCTGCTGCGCCAGCACGGGATCAGGATCGGCATCGTCACCAACGCGCACCAGCCGATGTGGATTCGGGACGTGGAGATTCAGCAGCACGGGCTGTACGACTTCTTCCCGGACTGCCGGCTGTCGGCGGCGGATGTGGGCTACCTCAAGCCGCACCCGGTCATCTTCCAGACGGCGCTCAACTGCCTGGGAACCAAGCCATCGGAGACGGTGTTCGTCGGCGACGACCCCGAAGCCGATATCGGCGGGGCGAAGTCCGCCGGGCTGCGCTCGATTCTGCGGCGGGTGTCACGCCAGCGCACGCCGATGGGCTTGATCGTGCCGGACGAAATCGTCGACCGGCTGGACGAAATCCCGGCGATCCTCGATTCGTGGTATCCGGGCTGGCGCGATAGCTGACGATGTTTGCCACTCCAATCGACCAGAATCTGATCCTGACCGGCTATATCGGACCGGGGCAGTTCAGCGTCGCGCGCCGGGTTTCGGAGCGGCTGCGGATGCCGTTCGTGGATTTCGAACTGGTGCTGGAAGACCGCGCCGGGCTGGCGGGCGAAGAACTGCGCATCCGGTTTGGCGAGGCGCGCCTCAAGACGCTCGAAAGTGAACTGGTCGACGAGATCGCGCTGTATCGCGGGACGGTGATCCACGTCAGCGGCAAGACGCTGATGCAGGGCACGCATTACGCCCGCCTGAGCGAGACGGGTCCGGTGATTTGCGTGGTCGCCACGCTCGACGCGGTGCTGCAGCGGCTGCACCTGGCGCTGGGCGCGCGCTATCACAACCCGCAGGAGCGCGATCTGGCGCTGGGCACGCTGCGCCGCGAATGGGCGGTGCGCAAGCAGCCGGGCATCACCGAAATCGACACCTCGTACATGAGCGAGACCGAGATGGTCGAGGCGGTTGCCGCGCGCTGGCGCGAAATCTCCGGCGTGATCGACTGGCGGCGGGGGTGAGATGAAGATCGGCTTCATCTTCACTGATAAACCCGACCTCGCTCAAACGCGCGGTGACGAACGCTATTACAGCTACTTTGAATTGCCCGATGCCGTGGAGTCTCTGCCGGATATTCAGGCGCAGATCATCACTATCGGTGAGCTTGTGGCGCAGTTCAACAACGCGAGTCTGCACGTAAGCTGTCCTGACATTGGCTTGAAGAATCACCCGATCAAGCAGCTTGATGAGCCGACGAATCCTGGTCGTGGTCTGTTTTTTCAATCCAACGCTACGTGTTTATATTTTTCCCCCGATGGAAAGAAGTATTGGCAAAAGCGAACACTGAAGATTTACTCGCCTCTATCGGTCACATTCCCACGCTGGGGTTCCGCTGACAAGGGTTACCGTGACTTGAAACATAAGCCACAAGATCCGATATTAGCCGAATATACAGAGCGTGTCCAAGTACTCTCGGATCGGTTAATTGCCCTGCTAAATACAGATAGCGATTGGCGTTTTGGAGGTTTTCATCCGTATTTATGGCAGAATAGTCTCGTCAGCATACATAACCAACGCTCTCGTAAGTGGAGAGCGGAAGATCGGAAACGCACACGCGAAGCAGAAAAACGCAAGGCGCGAGAAGCCAAACTCGCAGAAAAACTTGCAGCGAATCCGCCGCAACCGCTGACACATGGCGCGGGGAGAACCGTCGGCGCGCGACCGGGCATCTATAACGGCGTCCAGATGCGCTCGCAGCTTGAAATCCGCTTCGCGTCCGAACTCGACGAGCGCGGGATCAAATGGGTGTATGAGGGCGAAGCACTCGGCGAGTCTGGCTATCTGGTGGATTTCTATCTGCCCGATCTGAGTGGGTGGGTGGAAGTGAAGGGTAGGTTCGAGCCGCGTGATCGGCAGGTGCTCCCCACAGTCGCAAAATACCTGAAGACCGAACACAAGCATCGGCTGTTGGTTTACACAAGTTCCGGGACGTGCTATGTTGTAAATCCCAGCGGGTTTCGAGCGGTGGAACGGAAGAACTTCTGGGGAGAACTACTGCGTTAGGTCTATATTTTCGGTTATTCAATATTCCACGATAATCAAAGAGGATGATAATGCCGTTCGCGCTGCAAGACCTGTGCCTGCCGGAAGGGATGTGCTACGGCTGCGGCTCCGCCAACCCGGACGGGCTGCACATCAAGAGCTACTGGTCGGACGACGGTCAGTTTGTCATCGCCGCCTTCGATCCCCCGGCGCGGTTCTCGTCCGGTTTCCAGGGCGCGGTCTACGGCGGGCTGATCGCCTCGCTGATCGACTGTCATTCCAACTGGACGGCGATGGCGTTCGGCTACAAAGCCGAGGGGCGCGAGCCGGGGACGCTGCCGCGTATCGCCTCGGTCACCGGGTCGCTGTGCGTCAAGTACCTGAAGCCGACGCCGATGGGCGAGACTATCCACCTGAAGGCGTGGGTCGAAGGCGAGGTCGGGCGCAAGACACGGGTGATCTGCGAGCTGGGCACGGAGGATACGGTGACGGCGACCGGCGATTCGATCTTCGTGCGCGTTGACGAGTCGCAGTTCAGATGAACGGATTGGTACAGGGCATTGCTCGTAGGGGCGTAACCTGTTACGCCTCTACACAGATCGCCCATCTGTAAGAACGGAGTGAGGAACGTGGCAAAACTACGAGTCAGCCTGGGGCAGATGCAGGTCGTCCTCGGCGATGTCCGCAAGAACACCAACACCGCCGAGGAGATGATCACCGAGGCGGCGCAGCGCGGCTCGCACCTGATCGTGCTGCCCGAACTGTGGTCGACCGGCTACGCGCTCGATCAGTCGCGCGAGCTTGCCAACCCGCTGAACGTCGGCACGTTCGCGCAGTTGGCGACGCTGGCGACGCAGAACAAGATCAGCATTGTTGGCTCGGTGCTGGAAAAGCGCGGGCTGGAAGTCGCCAACAGCGGCACGTTTTTTGCCCCCAACGGGCGGCTGATGGGCGTGTACCGCAAAGTCCACCTGTTCCGGCTGATGGAAGAAGACCGCTGGCTGCAGCCCGGCTCCGCCCCGCTGCTGATGGATTTGCCCTGGGGCACGACCGGCATGGCGATCTGCTACGACCTGCGCTTCCCTGAACTGTTCCGGCGCTACGCCGTGCAGGGCGCGAAGGTGATTCTGCTGCCCGCCGAGTGGCCCATCGAGCGCATCGACCACTGGCGGACGCTGCTGCAAGCCCGCGCCATCGAAAATCAGTGTTACGTCATCGCCACCAACTGCGCCGGACCGAGCGGCGACAAGACCTTCGGCGGGCACTCGATGATTGTCGATCCCTGGGGCAAGATCGTGGTCGAAATTGGCGAGAACCCGATGCTGGTTACGGCGGAGATCGACCTCGATTACGTCGACGTGGTGCGCAACCGCATCTCGGTATTCGACGACCGCCGCCCGGACGTATACGGGACGTTCTAGCAGGCGGTCAGCCGTCAGCAATCAGCCAGAAAAAACAACCCCTCCGATGCGAGGGGTTTTGTTTAGCGTGCGTCGAGCGCAACCGCCTGGCGCACGTAGTCGCACAGCGCGTCCGTTTGAATGTCGCTAACCCGCTTGAGCTTGACGAAGCGGGCGTGCTTCGCCCTGCCCTTCAACATCCGGTGCGTGTCGTCGATTTGAACGCCGCGCACGAACGAGAAGGTGACATGTTCCTTCGAGGTGTTGATATACGCGAAAATGTTCCTGCCGATGAAGCAGGGCATGTCGTAGCTGACCGCCTCGGTCGCGCCCGGCGCACATTCGCGCACCAGCCCGCGCAGCGCCGCCACGATGTCGTGCAGTTCCGGCTGGATGCGCGTGCTGACGAATTCGTCAACAGTCATGGTCATAGGATTGCCTCGCGCTTTGAAAGTGTACCGATGATAGCTCGAATGTTCTATTTCGGCAATACTTGGGTAGAGGGAAGAAGTGAAAAGCGGGCGAGGCAGCGGCTCGCCTCTACAGAAGCCATTCCACGATAATGGGGGCAGGAATCAAAAACCCCGCTCGCGGCGGGGTTTCTCAGGGGGAGGGTATGGTCCTGGCTCAGGCGGTGGTGGTCGCCGACTCGGTTTCCGTCTCCGGCACGCGGATCGCTTCCACGTCCAGCTCAATCTTGATGTCCTTGCCGACCAGTACGCCGCCCGCTTCGATGGCGACGTTCCAGGTCAAGCCAAAGTCCTCGCGGTTGATCCGGGTCGACGCCACGAACCCGGCGCGCTGGTCGCCGAACGGGCTGTTGACCAGACCGAGGTATTCCACCGTCAGCGTGACCGGGCGCGTGACGCCGCGAATGGTCAGGTCGCCGGTGACGCGCGCCTCGTTGTCCGAGGTGACTTCGACCTTCGTGCTCTTGAAAGTGATCGTCGGGTATTTGTCGACTTCGAGGAAGTCCGCGCTGCGCAGGTGATTATCGCGGTCGGCGACGCCCGAACTGATGGTCGTCGTGTCGATAGCCGCTTCCACCGAAGATGCTGCCGGGTTTTCCGGGTCGAAGACCAGCGTGCCGGTCGGTGCGGCGAACTGCCCGCGTACGGTCGTCACCATCATGTGCCGCGCCGAAAACGAAACGGTCGTGTGTGCCGGGTCGAATTTCCAGGTTGCCATCGTGCTGTCCGCTCCTCATTGTTGATTATCCAATTGAAAACGGACTACAGTCCGTTTGATGAGGCAAGTCTATCACACCGGCGGGCAGATGTATATAAGAGGCACATTAGAAAACGGACTACAGTCCGTTTATCGGGTGATCTGGCGCAGGACGGTAATCAGCGCCGCGCCGATGCGGTCGGCGTCATAGCCGCGCGCGACGATCTGATAGCGGATGGTGCGCGGGTCGAGCATCACGAACAGCATGTCGGTAGTGTATTCGACATCAAGGTCAGGCTTGATGCGTCCCAGCAGACCGCGAATCGTCTGCCGCCACCAGCGGTGGGCGGGGTGGTCGAGCGTCGCGCCCAGCGTCGATTCGGCGAACATGAAACGCTGGTTGCGGTCAACAAACCCGATCACTTCGCGCAGAAACCATTCCAGGTCCGCCTGCGGGTCGCCCTGCTCGTGCAGCCGCGCCAGCGTCCGGTTCTGCAGGTCGCGCTGATCCTGATCGATCAGCACCCGGCATAAATCGGGCTTGCCGTTCGGGAAATGTCGATACAGCGTGCCCTTGCCCACGCCCGCCGAATGGGCGACATCCGACATGGTGACGGCATCGACGCCGTTCGCGTCGAACAGGCGCTGGGCGGTCTGCAGGAGCAGTTCACGGTTTTTGACTGCGTCCGCCCGCGATGGTCGCGGGGCGGGCATGATCAGGTTGTCGTTCATGAGTCCAGCCATGCGCGAAAATATGTTTGTACGCTAAAGTATAGTCGTTTATCCGAAAAGAACGTAGGCTGAAACTCCGTGCGTAATGTGTTGATCTTCCTGATCCTGCTGGCGGCGTCCTGCACGATGAGCGCGCCGACCCCGGCGAATTCTGTCGATACCATCACGGGCGAGACGGCGCGGGTCACGCGCGTGATCGACGGCGACACCATCGACGTGCAGATCGACGGCGTGGGCTACCGCGTGCGATACATCGGCGTGAACACGCCGGAAAGCGATGAGGTCTGCTACCGCGAGGCGACCAACGCCAACGCCGCGCTAGTGGATGGCAAAATCGTGACGCTAGTCACGGACGTGAGCGATACCGACGTGTACGGGCGGCTGCTGCGCTACGTGTACGTCGGCGGCGAGTTCGTCAATGCCGATCTGGTGCGCGACGGCTGGGCGGAGAACGCCGAATACCCGCCGGACAGCGCCCACGCTTCCGAATTCCGGGGGCTAGAGGCGCAGGCGCGGCAGGCGAACGCCGGCTGTCACCCGACCGGCATTTTCGACGACGGCAGCGCAACCCGCTAGCAGTCCAGAGGTGACATTCGCCACTATACGCTCGCTATAAACTCGGTCTATGATGGGTCATAAGGGTTTCGAAACGCCTCGTTTTTGGCTGCCCCGTGCATGGCTCACCAACGAGCCGGAAACGAATTATACGATGACCGCGTCTCCCCTTTACAAAACGCCTGCCGGCGAACAGGCGGTGATGGCGCTCTACGACCGCGCGCTCGAAAACTGGCGCGTGCCCTATGACTCGCAGCACGTCCCCACTCGTCACGGCGACACGTTCGTCCTCAGCAGCGGAGACGCTGCCGCCCCGCCGCTTGTCCTGCTGCACGGGGCGGGCACGAACTCGGCGATCTGGATCGAAGATGTGCCGACGTACTGCCAGACTTACCGGGTCTATGCTGTCGATCTGTTGGGCGAAGCGGGCAAGAGTGCGCCGAATCGCCCCGCGTGGGCAAGCCCGGCGTACGCGGAATGGCTGGCGGATGTGTTCGACGCGCTGGGCATCGAACAGGCGGCGCTGATCGGCATTTCGCAGGGCGGCTGGACGGCGCTGAAATACGCGACCACGCACGCGGCGCGGGTCAGCCGGCTGGTGCTGCTGACTCCCGGTGGCATTGTCCCCGATAAGCTGTCGTTTCTGCTGCGGGCGATCCCGTATTCGATGATGGGGAAAGCCGGCAGCCGCCGAATGGCGCGTCTCGTCTACGGCAGTGAGCCGATCCCGGCGGGTGTGGACGAAGTCATGGACGTGGTCACGCGCAACTTCAAGTCGCGCATGGGGGTGCTGCCGATTTTTGCCGACGAAGAATTGCGCCGCCTGACTATGCCGACGCTGCTGCTGGTCGGCGCGGAAGACGCGCTGCGCGACGCGACGAAGATCGGCGCGCGGCTCGGCAGCCTGCTGCCGAAGCTGACGGCAGTGACCATTCCGCGCGCCGGGCACGCGCTGCTCAACACCCCACCGTACATCCTGCCGTTTCTCGCCGGGAATTGAAATCAAACAGGGGCGTGGTAAAAACGGATTAACCACAGAGACCGCAGAGCGCACAGAGAAAATCTTTACCTCTGTGTTCTTTGCGGTTTCTGTGGCGAGATTGCTTTCTAGCGCTTGCGCTCACCCGCCATTTCGACGGCGTCGAGCAGCTTTTGCAGCCCGGCGACCACGTCGCCCTCGATGTGCAGGCGCAGCGCGCGCCGCCCCTTGCTTTGCAGCGCTTCGAGGTCGCCCGCTGCCTGCGCCGTCTTCAGCACGCCGAAGGTGTACGGCGCTTCGGGGATTGGCAGGTCAATCGGGTCGTCGCAGGTGATCTGGAAGAAGATGCCGTTGTTCGCGCCGCCCTTGTGAAGCTGCCCGGTGCTGTGCAGGAAGCGCGGACCGTAGCCGAGCGTCACCGCGCGCCGGGTAACGTGGCGCAGGCGGCGGCGGATGTCGTCCAGCTTGGCATCAACTTCGGCGGTCATGGGTAGGTATGCCAGCAGCGCGAAGTAGTCGCCCGCCTGGCTGGCGTTCAACTGCGCGGCGATCAGCCCGGTCATGGTGTTGCGCTGGTACTGATGCTGCGTGCATAGGTCGTACAGTAGCCCCGACATCTTATCGTCGGCGTACAGGCTGACCGTATCCGACACGATCAGCGGGCTGGTCTTCGGCAGGCTGCCGTGCTCCTTGTAGTAGTCGAGCAGGCGGCTGGTGTTGTTCTTGCTCTCGGTGACGTTCGGCTCGTCGAACGGGTTGATGCCGAGCATCTTTCCCGCGACGGCGGTCGCGTATTCCCAGCGGAAGAATTCGCCGCCGATGGCGTAGGCGTCATCCAGATGCAGCGTGACGCACGGCTGCCCCGCCTGCTGCAGCGTCCTGATGCCCTCGTCGGACTCGGCGTTGTCGTCGCCTTCGACGCGCAGGTAAACGAACACCCGGTCGGTCGAATAATCGTGCGGCATCCCGATGGTCGCGCCGACGACCGGCAGCAAGCCTTTGCCTTCCTTACCCGTGCTTTCGGCGATCAACTGCTCGATCCAGTTCCCCAGCGCGGAAATCGACGGGCTGGTCTGGATTGTCACCTTGTCGTGACCGTCCGCCGCCAGCGCCCCCATGATCGCCCCCAGCCAGATGCCGGGGTGATCGGTCGCGTTGATCGTCGCACCGCAGGCTTCCATCATGCGCTCGGCGCTCGACCACAGCTTCTGCAGGTCGACGCCAATCAGCGCCGCCGGGACGAGACCGAAGTAGCTGAGCGCGCTGTAGCGCCCGCCGATATCTTCCGGGTTCAGAAACAGGTCGGTGAAGCCCTTCGCCTTCGCCTCGGCTTCCAGCACGCTGCCGCCGTCGGTGATGGCGATGAACTGCGCGCCGCTGCCGCCGGTTTTCTCGTAGAAATACTTGTAGAACGACCACGTTTCAATCGTCCCGCCGGATTTGCTGGACACGATGAAGATCGTCCGCTGGATGTCGATCGCGTCTTCGATGCGCTGGATGTTGACCGGGTCGGTGCTGTCGAGCATCAGCAGCGTGGGGAAGCCCTCGCCAGCGCCGAAGGTCTTGAACAGCACTTCCGGCGCGAGGCTGCTGCCGCCCATGCCCAGCAGCACGACGTGATCGGCGTCGAACCTGCGGTTTTGCAGCGCGATCAGCCGAGGCAGGTCGATGGTCTTGCCGGTTTCCAGCCAGCCGAGCCGGTTCCTGATCTTGGCAACGACCTGCGGGTGATCCTTCCACAGCACGCCGTCGTGTTCCCAGATGCGGGCGTTGGTGTGGTGCGCGGCGAGGTCTTTGATCGCCGTCTGCACCGCCTGTGTATGGACGCCGAGCGCCGTCTCCTGCTGGCGGATCACGCCGGTTTTCAGGACGGCGACTTTCGCCGCCACTTCGTCCAGCAGCTTCTGGAACGATTCCGAGAACGACTCGACGCCGTCCACCTGAAGCTGGCGCGTCACGTCGTCCAGGTCAACCCCGACTTCCGCCAGCATGTCGAGCGTCTGCTCGGCTTCCCTGACACCCTGATCCAGCGTCTCGGCGACCGTGCCGTGATCCTTGAACAGCTTGATCGTCTCCGGCGGCAGCGTGTTGACCGTGTCGCGCCCGATCAGCGCGTCGACGTACATCGTATCGGGGTAGGCGGGGTTCTTGGTGCTGGTCGAAGCCCACAGCACGCGCTGCGCCATCGCCCCGGCTCCGCGCAGGGCGGCGAAGCGATCACCGTAGAAGATCGACTTGAAATGCCTGTAGGCGACCTTCGCGTTAGCGATTGCCGTCTTGCCCTTCAGCTTGTTGTTGAGCGAAACACGCCCCACGTCGCCGCGCGTCTGGGCGGCGCGGATATTGTTATCGAGCATCCGGTCGACCATCACGTCGATGCGGCTGAGGAAGAAGCTGGCGACCGAGGCGATCCGGTTGACGGGCTGCCCGGCGGCTTTGCGCCGTTCCAGCCCGCGAATGTAGGCTTCGGTGACCCGCAGGTAGTTGTCCACGCCGAAGATCAGCGTGACGTTGACGTTGACGCCGGCGGCGATGGCTTCCTCAATCGCCGGGATGCC
>JADLHH010000423.1 GCA_020848855.1 Anaerolineae bacterium
ATTACGCCGTCTTTGGCGGCGGCGACTTCGCGAGCGCTCAGGTCGAAATCGATGCGCCCGACGCCGTGCCGGTCGTAGCTGCGCGTGACTGTGCCCCACGCGCCGTCCGCCCAGGGGAACTGGTAGCTGCTCAGGTTGGAGTCAAGCGTCGGGTCGGCGTGGATGGTATAGGGTGTCGAATCGGCGCGGCTGAGCACCTCAGCCGGGAGCGATTCGGACAGGGCGGTGTAATTCGAATCGCCGGGCAGGGCGATCTGCCAGCCGCCGGGCTGCCGCACCGCGATTCCCCAGTCGACGATGCCGGGGTAGGGGTCGCCGGTCGCTTGGCTGACCGGCTGCAGGTACACGACCGCGCCGTCGTCGTTCGCAGTTTGACCGAGCGCGCGGTATTCTATAGGGTTTCCGTCGATGGCGTTGAAGGCGCTCAGCCGTTCGGAAACGGTGGTATCCAGATCGGTGGGAAATTGTAAAGTGAACAGCGTGAAAAACACGGCTACAATCAGTCTCAACGAACAGCAGCTTTCTGCGAGACAGTATCGAACCCTGCGCGAACAGTCGCGCCGCCGCCTCATCTTAACATACCGGGAGATGAGCAACAATTCGCTATGAGACAGTTCGTACTGGATTATCTGGCAACTGAATGCGCCAAGACGCGCCAAATCGTCAACTGTCGCCGCGAAACGCCGGAAGCCGACCTGCTGGTTACGCTTGCCAGCGGCAAAGCGATTGCCATCTGCGTGATCAACCGTGCCATCCGCCTGCCCGAAATCAGGGAGCGTTACGAGCGCAACACGATGATGGGCGTCCACACGCTGTACATCATCGACGGTCGCATGATGCCGCCGGACAACAGCGCGGTGGAGCCGCCGTACTGGATGGAAGCGCTGCACACGCTGATGCACGGGCGCATTTATGCGTACTGGTGCGACGGGCGTGATGTGTCCATTCGCCCGTTCCACATGGAATGGAAGTGGGGCGGCAGCCCGCGCACCGTCGAATATGGCAACGAGATCAGCCTGAACGCACTGACGGCGCAGCCCATCCAGCCGGCGACCAAGTACATCGACGGCGCGTATCTGACGGCGAATTTCGGCGAAGGCGCGTTCTGGAAGAAGCGCCAGCCGATGGACGACCGCCAGTACAGTTATTCGTGGCGCAACTGGTCGTATGGCGAGCCGCGCCGCCAGTCATCAAGCGAGCAGGAGTCCGGCTGGTCTAGCTGGGAGGAATTCAACAACGACTACGGCAGCGTCGGCGAGGACGAGTGGGAATGGACGGGCGAGGAATTTCGCCAGCGCCAGCCCACGCGCGAAAAAGTCGCCCAGAACCGGCACTACGCCGTGCTTGGTGTCTCGGTGAATGCCTCGCTGGATGAAGTCAAGCAGGCGTACCGGCGCAAGGCGCGCGAATATCACCCCGACCTGCACCCGAACGAGAAGGAGAAGTACACCGCCAAGATGGCGGACATCAACGCCGCCTTCGACGCGATTGTTCGCCGGGGTAAGTGAGCGGCAGTCGCCCAATGGCGCTTAACAATCTATAATGTGTGTGCGCTGGTCAGGGCGGGTTGTATACCCGCCCTGACAGTTATTGTCGATAATGTTCATTCGGGAAGATTAACTTGTGACCGACAGGATTCGCTGGGGCATCCTCGGCACGGGGAATATCGCCCACCAGTTCGCGCGCGGTCTGGCGGCGCTCGACGATGTTGAACTGCTCGCCGTCGGCTCGCGCGCGCAGGAATCTGCCGACCGTTTTGGCGACGAGTTCGCCGTGCCTCGGTGCTATGCCAGCTATGAAGCGCTGGCGAACGACGCCGATGTCGACGTGATCTACGTCTCGACGCCGCACCCGTTCCACCGGAATAACGCGCTGCTGTGCCTGCGGGCGGGCAAAGCCACGCTGGTCGAGAAGCCGTTTGCCATCAACACCCGCGAAGCCGGCGAAATGATCGCGGCGGCGCGATCCGGCGGCGTTTTCCTGATGGAAGCGATGTGGACGCGCTTCACGCCAGTCATGGGCAAAATCCGTGAGCTGCTGGCGGCAGGCACGATTGGCGAAGTGCGGATGCTCAACGCCGATTTCGGCTTCCGCACGACCGTGAACCCCACCCATCGCCTGTTCGATCTGGCGCTGGGCGGCGGGGCGCTGCTCGACGTGGGCGTGTACCCAATTTCGCTGGCGTCAATGATCTTCGGCGAACCGGTGGCGATCAAGTCGCTGGGGCATCTCGGCGAAACCGGCGCTGACGAGCAGAATGCCGTGCTGCTCGGCTACACTGGCGGGCAGATCGCCATGCTGTCGAGCGCGACACGTACCGCATCACCACACGAAGCGCTGATCATGGGCACGGACGGCATGATCCGCATCGCCGCGCCCTGGTGGAAGCCGGAACACTTTACGCTCACACGCAGCGGCGCGTCCGCCGAAGTATTTGACCTGCCGTTCACCGGCAACGGCTACAATTACGAAGCGGCGGAAGCCGGGCGCTGCCTGCGGGCGGGCGAACTCGAAAGCGCGGTTATGCCGCTCGAAGAAACACGCTCGATTATGCAGACGATGGACGCCATTCGCGCCCAGTGGAATCTGGTCTATCCGATGGAGCAGGCGTAGATGCAAAGGACGCATCACATGGACTACGGTCATATTCCCGGCATCGACAAACCGATCTCGCGGCTGGTGCAGGGCACGCTCAGCATCAACCCGCAGAAGCTGGACGAAGGCTACGCGCTGCTCGACGAAATCGTCGCCGCAGGCTGCAACACCTTCGACACGGCGCACGTCTATCACCGAGGCGATAATGAGCGTATTGTCGGGCGCTGGATACGCGAGCGCGGCATTCGCGACCGGATCGTGCTGATCGCCAAGGGCGCGCATCACAACGAAGACCGCTCGCGGGTGACGCCGTTCGACATCGAAGCCGACCTGCACGACGCGTTCGCCCGCTTCGGCTTCGATTACATCGACATTTTCCTGCTGCACCGCGACGACCCGCGCGTCGAAGTGGGTCCCATCGTCGAAATCCTGAACCAGTATCAGGCGGCAGGTCACCTCGGCATCTTCGGCGGCTCGAACTGGTCACACCAGCGCCTTGAAGCCGCCAACGAGTATGCTTATGCCCACAACCTGAAGCCGTTCGCGCTCAGCAGCCCGCACTTCAGCCTCGCCGAGCAGCGCCAGCCACCGTGGCCCGGCTGCGTCAGCATCGCCGGGGAAGCGGGCAGGGCGGCGCGCGACTGGTACGCCGCGCACGATCTGGCGCTGTTCACCTGGTCGAGCCTGGCGGGCGGCTTCTTCTCCGGGCGGTTCCGCCCCGACAACGGCGACAGCTTCAGCGAGCCGCTCGACCGAGTGGTGGTCGACTCGTATTACACCGATGCCAATTTCGAGCGGCTGGCGCGTGCTGAGGCGCTGGCGAAGCAGCGCGGCGTGACGCTGGCGCAGGTTGGGCTGGCATACGTCATGAGCCAGCCGCTGAACATCTACGCGCTGGTCGGCTGCCGGAGCATACAGGAATTCCGCGACAACGCGGCGGCGCTGGCGCTCAGGCTGACGCCCGCCGAACTGGCGTGGCTCGATTTACGGGCGGAGACGGCGTAAAAGGTGATTAACCGCCAAGACGCCAGAGAGGAACAGGGCTCTTGCTGAAAGCTGATCGCTGACGGCTAATTGCTCCTTTCTTGGCGTCCTGGCGGTTCAAAAGGGGTTTTTGACGCTTGACCTGCGCCTGTATTTTCGTTTATGATGCTGCGCATGATTTACGTGACCGGCACTTCCACCCTGACTTTTCAGATTATCGCGTCCGATTCGGCGCATTCCTTGTACAGGTGCGCCTACTGACCGGGTCGTTTTCGTAATCTTGTTTGTAACTTGAACGGCTGTGTGGCGCTCGGCTTAGCGCTCACACAGCCGTTTTTGATTTGTCGAGGGGATATCATGCACGTCATCAACATCAACAACATCACCATCAATCATGCCGGGCGCGTCATCTTCACCGGGCTGAACTGGACAATTGGCGACCGCGACCGCGTCGGGCTGATCGGACCCAACGGCGCGGGCAAGTCGAGCCTGATGCGGGCGCTGATCGGCGAATACCAGCCGGACGCCGGCGTGATCAGCCGGGCGCGCGGCATCAGCGTCGGCTACCTGCCGCAGCAGGTGGCGCTGACGCCGGGGCAGTCACTGATCGAAGAAGCGCTGACGCTGCCGCCCGCGCTGGCGCAGGTGGAAGCCGAACTCGCGGACATTGAGGCGCAGTTGGGCGATCCGGCAGTCTACAACGACGAAGCCGCGCTCGCCCGTGTGATGACGGAGCAGGAAGCTGCCCTGGAACGCTACCAGCGGCTCGGCGGAGCGGTGCACGAGAACCGCGTCCGCGAGCTGCTAACGCAGTTCGGCTTTGCACCGGGCGATCACGACCTGCCGACCGAGGCATTGAGCGGCGGGCAGAAAAAGCTGGTCGCGCTGGTGCGGCTGGTGGTCGAACAACCCGACGTGCTGCTGCTGGACGAGCCGGATAATCATCTCGATCTCGACGCGAAAGCCCG
>JADLHH010000424.1 GCA_020848855.1 Anaerolineae bacterium
GCCCGTGCTGGGCAGAAACGGCGCTTCGCGGTAATTGGTACGCATCCGGTAAAAGAACAGCACGCGGCTCAGTTGCAGCGCCACGTCAGCAATCCCGTCCGTGTCGGCGGTAATGCCTTGTTCAACCCAGATGTAGAGAATAGGCGTGGCTGTCACCAGCGTCGCGGAAACGCGCACGGGCGTGCTGCTGCCGTTCTTGGTCACCCAGAAGTCGAGCGTATCTCCGGCACGGTAAATGGGCGTGAGCGGCACAGCCGGCGTATCGCCCGAAGCGCCGAGGAAGCGGGCGGCAAGCGCCTGCGGGTCGCGCGGCGGGGCGGTGGGCGCTGCGTCGTCCTGCGCCGCCGCTGGAATGGAAAAACCTGTGACGAGCAAAAAGGCGAAAATGAGCGCCAAAGCGCGACTAAAATGCTTGTGACTCACCATTCCGTCACCGTCGTTTCACAATAATTAAGCAGCAGGCGTGCAGGTAAAACCGAGTATACTTTAATTGTGACGCTTTTTCTCCGAGGAAACTTCTATGGAAGTCGGTGTAGAGTTCGGTCAATACCGCGTCATCGAGCATATCGGGCGCGGCGGCATGGCGGACGTGTGGTCTGCGCGCGACAAGCGCCTCAACCGCACCGTCGCCATCAAAACCGTCGCCCGCGACCTTTCGCAGGATATGAACCCGGTCAAGCTGTTCGAGCGCGAAGCTCAGACGATTGCCAACCTCGAACACCCGAACATCCTGCCGATTTACGAGTTCGGGGACTATGACGGGCAGTTGTACATCGTCATGCGCTACGTCTCCGGCGGGTCGCTGGAAGACATGCTCGAAGAAGGACCCGTCGAGCCGAACGAGGTGATGCGGCTGGCACGGGCGGTGGCGCAGGCGCTGGACTGGGCGCACGAAAACAAGGTCGTCCACCTTGACCTGAAGCCGTCAAACATTCTGCTGGACAGCTACCAACTGCCCTACCTTGCCGACTTCGGGCTGGCGGCGGTGATGGGACCGGAAGGACGCGCCGCCAACCCCGGCTCTGGCACGCTGCTCTATATGGCTCCCGAACAACTCACGGCGGAATCGCTCGACCAGCGCGCCGACGTGTACAGCTTCTCGATCATGCTGTTCCACATGCTGACGGGCGAACTGCCTTTCGACGCGGTCGTGCCGCTGGCGCTCAAACAGATTCAGATGAACGACGTGCTGCCGGACGTGACCGAAATTCTGGATGAACTGCCGCAGGGCATCACCGAAGTGCTGCGGCGCGGCACGGAAGCCGACCTGAACAAGCGCCCGACCACGCTCAAGGAAATTGTCGAAGGCATCGAAGCGGCGCTCGGCATGGGCGCACCTGCGCGCAAAGCGCAGCGGGGGGGCGCAGCCGCCGCGCCAAAGGGCACGGTACGCCCCGAAGATTTGGTGACGCGCACCGAGCCGATGGACGACCTGATCACCGGACCGATTGAAAATCTCGTCACGCGCACCGCGTCGCTGGAAAGCGGCTCGCTCGATGACCTGATTAGCGGACCGCTGCTCGATGGGCTGGTGACCGCGCCGCAAGACCGCTTCATCCAGCCGCCTGAAGGCATGGTCACGAAGATCGATCTGGGTGACCTGACGCCGCTGCTGGACGTTAGCCCGGAAGCGATGGCGAAGCGCGAAGCCATCGACATTTTCAACCGCGCCTACCGCGCATGGCTGCACGGGCAGGGGCGCTTCCTGCTCGGCATCACGCATTTCATGCTGATCAACGATTACTACGTGAACGCGGAGCAGAACGGACTCGATATTGACGAGTCCGGGATGCAGATGATGCTGCGCGGCGCGCTGGAATACGACCATGACATTGACACGTGGTGGAGCAAGCTCAACGACTCATCGCGCCGTTTGGTCACGCTGCACGCGCTGCTGAGCGAAAACCCGCCCGCCCGCGTACGCGCCTTGCAGCGGCTGGAAACGCTGCCGGACGCGGACGTGCCGCAAATTCCGCGTTTGGTGGCGCAGCAGTTGCAGGTCGAAACCGACACCGCCGCGCAGCTTGCCGCCATCCGCGTCTTCGAAGCGCGCGGTAAGGCAATGCCCGTCGTCAAGGTAGAAAGTACAGGCGCGAGTATGCTCTCGTCCGCCAGCCACCGCCTGCAACTGAATGCGGCTTCGGATTGGCGCGAGACGGTTTTCAACGCAGAAGTGGACGGCTTGCTGGCGGAACTGGCGCTGGATGACGGAAAACCGAGCGTCGCGGAAGCGGCAGCACGCACGATTGGGCGGATTCGCTCGGAAAGCGCGGTGCGCGTGCTGGCGGAACACCAGCAAAACGGCGAACGACAGGCGCTGCGGGCGCTGGCGCTGGTGCGCGACGAAGCGCCTTCGCTGCCCAAGAGCGTGAGCCAGCAGGCGCGGCTGTATACGTGGCTGACGAACACGTGGCGGCGCATCAGCGACCAGCCGGGGCGTTCGATGTCGCGCTACCTGCTGGCGGCGTTTTTCGCGGGGCTGGCGGTGTGGTGGTACTCGTATTCGGAAATTTCGAGCGC
Organism: Anaerolineae bacterium; assembly: GCA_020848855.1. The sequence continues at coordinate 2,521 of JADLHH010000424.1, forward strand.
GGCAATCTTCTTCGCGGAACGCTGGGGCAAGTCGCTTTCAACTGGGACTGTCTTCGGCGTAGTGTTCGGCATCGTCGTGCTGCTGGCGGCGGAAGTGCCGGAGCGCCTGCGCGGTTTCTGGCCGTGGTGGGCGCGGCTGGCGCTCAACCTGCTGCTGGGCATTGTGACGGGTGTGATCGTATGGGTGGTGTTCGCGCTATTCTTCCTCTACTACGAGCCAACGTCGCAGGATTACAACGCGATTCTACTCGGTGGGGTGGGCGCTGCGCTGGCGTTCTCGCTGAGCACGCTGTTCCGCATCCCCGGCTGGCTCGGCGCGATCTGGGCGGCGGTGATGATTTACATTCCGCTGCAC
>JADLHH010000425.1 GCA_020848855.1 Anaerolineae bacterium
CTGGTCGAACAATATATCCTGTGGGTCAGCAATATTGTCACCAGAGGTGATTTTGGTAATTCCTTTACGTGGGATCGTCCCGTTACCCGTATTCTGGCTGAGCGGCTGCCGATTACGATTGCCATTGGTCTCATGGCGCAGTTCTTTCAATACGTCGTGGCAGACTCATAATCTGCATACCCCACACGTCGTCGAAGATCTGAACGCCCACGCCGTCGAATTGGTGCTGGAAATTGACACCAATAAGTCGCCGGCAGTCATGCTCGACGTGCTGCGCTCGCCGGATCGTCAGGAATACACCCGTATCACATTCTACCGGGATCGCGGCTTGAAACCCATCACACCCGATGGTCACATTGCTTCGACCCCGCGCGGTGTAGGGGCTTCCAGCCTCATTAGCATCGACACGTCGCACTCATCCATCCTGACAGATACGCTCTCACGCGCGCCGGAAACTGCGCCCGTCTATCTTGAGCCGGACGAAAATCTCTCCCTGCGTATCTTCATTGACCGGAGCATTGTCGAAGTGTTCGTCAATAGCAAGCAGTGTGTTGCGACCCGTGTTTACCCGGCGCGTGGCGATAGCACCCAGGTGGCAATGGCAATCGGCGCTCAGGGCAGCGCCATTCAGCTTGTTTCGCTGGACGCGTGGGAGATGAAGTCCATCTACTTGTGAAGTGTAGAAGCGACTCGAACAAGACCCCCTCGCCCACACCGGGACTGGACATCTAGTGCGTATCGAGCTGCCACTGAAACCAGGCAACCGACGCGGGTTCGATATCAACACGCCATTGATCTACGCCAAGCGATCTGACACCTGTCGCTGCATCTTCGACGGCAGCCGTCAGATCGCTTGGTAGATTTCCACGTAACTGACATCCTTTGGAGTAATGATAGCGGTTGTCCGAGTCGATAGTGATGGTAACGGTGGTCGGCTTGGTTTGCGCTCGGTTGACCAATGCGACTTTGAGGCTTCGCGTCGCCGGGTCGATGACGGCTGCCGTATCGACCGCACTTACTGTAACAGGATAGATGTTGGTGTGAGGGTTACTGACTCCTTGAAACGGCGTCACTTCGTAACTGGCGCTCGACGATGTCACCTGAACGGCTGAGCCGGTCATGAACTGCTGATACAGTCGAAAAACCTCGTAAACCGGCGTACGTTCGACCGTTTCCCCCCACACCCGCAGCGGCGCATTTCCGTTCACCATCGTGACGTAATTCGCAGCCTTCACATGGGCGCTGAAACGGTTGTAGACGTTGAAAACCCCGGCGACGAACAGCGCGTCCTGCATCTGACGCGGACTTTGTCGATTCAGGACGCCCGATCGCAGATGCCGCACGTTCCATTCGTCGATGATCAGCGCGATCGGTTCGACAGCGTGGGCGTTCAGATCTTCGACGACGTGTGTCAGTTCCTGCTCAAAGACACCGGGTAGCGCGACCAACTGCTCGTAGTTACCATCGCGCTCCAGATAGGAATGCCCATACATGTGAATCGACAGGTAATCGGCGAGGTTCCGCATTCCCGACAGCACGGCTTGGTTCCATGCCCGATCCGTATGTCCAACCGCGACCACCTCGATTGAGGGATCGAGACGGCGCATGTATTGAGCGTACTGGTTGAAATCCCGCACGTAGTCTTCCGGTGGTGCGAAACAGGTTTCCCAGTGTCCCCACGCTTCGTTGCCAATACCCCAGATGGGTACACCCCAGGGTTCAGGACGACCGTTTGCTTTTCTCAGTTCCGAGTAAGTAGTGCCGCCGCGATAATTGCAGTATTCCAGCCAACCCAGCGCCTCAAGAATGCTGCCTGTGCCCATATTGATGCTGATGTAGGGCTGTGCTTCCAGCGCCTCGCACAAGCCAAGAAACTCGTGCGTGCCAAAGCGATTGGTTTCCAGACCACCCCAGAAATAATTGGGGCGTATCGGGCGGACAGCTTTTGGACCGATACCGTCCGTCCAGCGATAGACATCGGTGTAGTTGCCGCCCCACCGGATCATCGGGACGCCCATCTCGCGCAGCGCGTCGATCACGGCAGGGCGCAGTTCGCCACTGTCATCAACCACGCCGCCATAGATCGGGCGATCATCCGGCGTCAGGTTCTCGACGTACTGCCCGTATATGCGCGGATCGACTTCGCCAATGATGCGTGCAGGCGATATTCTGATTTCGGTCGCAGCCATCAATTGTTTCCCTGGTGTCTCGATTTGGCAAACGGGTTGTAATGAGAGGCGCGTTCGCCGGAACTGTCCGCTTTGTCGAGCTTCAGACTCTCGTCTCGCACCTGTTCGGCGCGGTCGTCGAGCAGATACTGCCCCTGTTCGATCAGCGCGGTGCGGACGGCGGCAACGTCAACCTGTCGCGTGCTTAGTCCCGCGCTCACGGCAAAGGCGGCGGCAGTACCGACCCCCTGACCGATCCCTATACTTGTTGCCATAACACGCGCCGAGCCGAATGCAGCGTGAGTCGCCGAGATGCAACGTCCGGCAACCAGCAGGTTATCGAAGCCGAGCGGCGTGCAGGAACGATAGGGGATTTCGTACACCGCCTTGCCCGAACCGGAGAAAATCTGCTGCTGCCCGTCCGGCGGGTGAATGTCGATGGCGAATGTTCCACAGGCAATCCCATCCGGGAAGCCGCGCCCTTCCAGCACGTCGTCTTCGGTGAGCATATAGTCGCCGATGATGTGCCGGGTTTCGCGCACGCCCACCTGCACGCCGGTATCGAGGATATAGGACTCTTCAAAGCCGCCGACCTGTGCGCGCAGAAAACGATGAATCTGCCACGCCTGTTCGCGGGTCAGGATTTCCGCCCGCGTGAGATCGGCGGCGTTCGTGCCGTCGATCCCCTGCAGCCGCGTGCAGTTCGCAGCAACCTGACCTTTGATCGGAAGCTGATACAGGAGGATACGCGGCGCGGCGTCGGCGGGGAATTCGCCGCGCGCCATCGCCGCCTTAACCACTTCCTGCATACCAAGCAGGGCAATGGCGTCGTGACTGTCGATCTCCTCGTCGGTGGGAGAGTCTTTCAGCAGATTCCGATTCTGCTTCATCCACTGGCGCAGCCGCCCGTCGTCCACGCCGCCAATACGGAAAAACAGCGTCACCGGCTGCATCAGTCCGTCGGTTTCACGCCCTTTGTTGAACGGCGCACCAACCTTGGCGGCGATATCGCCATCCGCCGAGCAGTCGATCACCATCTTCGGCTGAATCGCCTGTCGCCCGGATTTGTTCTCGATGATGATGGTCTCGACCTTGCCGTCATGGGCGATAGCGTCGACCACCCACGAATGGAGCAATAGCTCGACCCCGGCGTCACGCACCATCTGGAACAGCAGGTACTTCATGCCTTCGGGGTCGAACGGCGTCATCGAGGCGTTGTCGAAGGTCAGGTCGCGCACGTGTCCCGGTGCGCCGGTGAGTTCCACCAGCCGGTCGACGACTTCGCCTGCGATGCCGCGAATGACCTGCCGCCCGTCCACGTCGTGAAAGGTGAACATCGGGTTCACCATCGCAATCGTCAAATTACCGCCGAGGAAACCGTAGCGCTCGACCAGCAGCACTTTCGCACCGTTACGCGCGGCTGCGACCGCAGCGCCGATACCGGCGGGTCCAGCGCCAGCCACCAGCACATCGGGCGTGGCGATAATGGGAATTTCACGAGCAGGTTCGAGTAATGTAGTCACGACCTTCACCTTTTGTCGTTTAACGATTCAACCCGGCAAGCGCATCGCTTGCCACGAAATAACGCTGGAACAGCACATAGATGAGAACGACCGGCAGCATACTGACTACTGCGACCGCCATCATCAACTGGTATTCGGTCCCGGTCTGACCGGAGAAAAACGCGATCCCGACCTGAAGCGTGTACATGTCCGAGGACGTGGCGATGATCAGGGGCCACAGGAACGAGTTCCAACTGCTGGTGAACGTGAAGATGGTCAGCACGGCGAGCGCAGGCGTGATCAGCGGCAGGATGATCATGGTGTAGATATTCCAGTCGTTGCAGCCGTCAATTCGCGCAGCGTCGATTAGCTCGTCCGGGATCGACTGCAAATACTGACGGATCAGGAAGATGCCGAACACGCTGGTGATGCCGGGTATCAGCAGCCCGAAATAGTTGTTGACCAAGCCGAGACTGCGCGCCATCAGGAATGTCGGGATCAGCGTGACCTGCGGCGGCAGCATCAGCATCATTAGAACGAGGATGAACAGGATGCGTTTGCCGCGAAACTCGTATTTGGCGAAGGCGAAGCCTGCCGTCGAACTGGTGAACAGCGTGAGCGCCGTCGTGCCGAGCGTGATAAACACCGTGTTCTGAAAAAAGCGTGTGAAGGGCTGTCGGGTCCAGGCTTCTGCGAAATTGCCCCACTGTGGGACCTGCGGGATCAGCACGATGGGCCACTGAAACACTTCGCGCGAAGTTTTCAGAGCGGTGACGAACATCCAGATGAATGGAAACAGCGTGATCAGCGCAAGGATGATCAGCACCGCGTAGAGCACGAGCCTTCCCAGCCGCGCCAGTAGGAGATACGAACGACTTTCCATTTCCCATTGTTTTGGCAAAGTGCGTATCTCGGACATCAGTATTTCACCTCTTCGCCGAACGCCTTGAACTGAATCAGGGTCAGTATCAGCGTGATGATGAGCAGCACGACCGACACCGCCGAGGCGTAGCCCATCTCGTGAGTTTCAAATCCGGCGGTGTACACCATCTGCCCCAACGTCATGGTGCTGTAGCCGGGACCGCCGCGCGTCATGACGTAAACCTGATCGAACACTTGCGAGGCATTGATGGTCGATGTGACGACCGCCAGCAGGATCGTCGGGCGCAGGAGCGGCAGGGTGATGCGGAAGAACGTCTGCAATCGGGATGCGCCGTCGATTGCCGCTGCTTCGTGCAGCGTTTCAGGGATACTTTGCAGTCCGGCGAGGAAGATCACGATATTCCAGCCGAAGGTTTTCCAGACGCTCATGATGACGATGGCGGGCATAGCCCACGCCGTGCTCGTCAGCCAGGGAACCGGCGCAATCCCGAACACATCCAGCACAGCATTCAGCACGCCGGAATAGGTATCGAAGATGATGCGCCAGATCACGGCGACCGTCACCAGCGGCGCGATCACCGGCAGATAGAAGATGGCGCGGAAGATGATGCGCCCGCGCAGGCGGCTGTTCAGGACAACCGCCAGAACCAGCCCAATGACAACACGCAGCGCCACCGTAGACACCATGTAGACGAGCGTGTTACGCAGTGAAGCGGTGAACAGCGGGTCGGTGCTGAGGCGGATGAAATTCCCAAGCCCGATGAATTCCGGGCTGCCGAGCAGCGGATACTTCGTCAGCGAAAAGTACAGCCCCTGAAGGAAAGGGATGAAGCTGAACAGGATCAACGCGGCAAAACTGGGAAGCAGGAACAGATAGGGTACGCTTCGTTTTCGGAGCTTGTAACGCATGAGCTTTGTCTCGCTTCCCGCCATCAAACAATCTGAAGCGGATGGTACACCGGCAACGTGCTGTCACCAGTGCACCATCCATCACATAAGCGGGAATTAGGAACCTGCCTGCTGCGCGAGGGCGTCGGCAGTCGCTGCGTCAATGGCTTCGACCGCCTGCTGAGGTGTATGCTCACCTGTCATAACCAGTTGGTATTCAGCGCCAAAGACGCTGTTGATGGCGGCATAGTAAGGCAGACCACGATGCAGCGTCAAGGTTGATGACGCCAGATCGTTGGCTTCGGTGTTCATCAGTGCCATGATGTCAGCGTGCTGCTCGTAAACCGGCTCGGCATCAATACGCGGTGGCAGGTAGAAGTAGCGGCTGGCGTAGTCCTGCGTGATATCCTGCGATGTCAGAAAGTTGAGGAACGAGCACGCCAGTTCAGGATTCTCGGTATCCTTTGAGACGACGAGATAGTCGCCACCGAGCGCTAGCGAACTGGCGCCAGAGCCAACCGGGAACAGGGTGGCGCTCATGGTGAAGCCATCACCGATAGCCTCTGTCAGCCCCGCCATATCCCAGTGACCGCCGCTGTAGATCGCCTGGCGTCCCTGAACAAACAACTGCTGAACTTCCTGAGCCGATGCACCAGCGGTCGGCGGCGGCGCAATCAAGCCCTCTTCGGTCAGCCCACGCAGATATTCGAAAGTCGCAATCGCTTCGGGCGAATTGAACGCCGGAGCATCCAGAGCATCATTCAGCAAAGACGCGCCATTGCCGTAGAACCAGGGCAGCCACCAGAAATCCCGCCCACCGTTCGCCAGCACGCTGACGAGACCGGGGTTATCCGTCTTAAGCTGGCGCATGATGTCAGCGAATTCTTCCTGCGTCCAGGCATCTTCAATGGTCTGCGGGATTTCGATGCCGGAAGCGTCGAACATGTTCTTGTTGACCAGCATTGTCAGGACGGTGGTCGTGAACGGTAGAGCGATCAACTGGTCGTTGTATGTCGAGAAGTCGATCTGCGCGGTGCGGAACAGCGGCAATTCATCTTCGGGCACGCACGTGCTCAGGTCCATGAGCGACCCGGTGGCTGCATAGTTCTGCACCTGACCGGAGACAAGGAAGAATATGTCCGGCGCGTCTCCCGTCGAAATCTGAACGGGCAGGCGCTCGAAGTACGTCGAAAACGGCAGAATTTCCAGGTTGACGGTGGTGCCGGGGTGCGCCTGCTGGAACTGATCGATGTATTCGCGCATGGTGTCGGCAAAGCGATCTTCGTACCAGTAGAAGGTCAGCTCCCCCTGCACGTCCGACTGACCGACGGCGACGCTCACCGATAAACTGGCAAGCATACATAGGAAGACAACTACTCCGATCCATTTGCGATGCGAACTGAAGGTGTTGAAGGTCATGTCTATTCTCCAAACTAAATGGTGCCAATGTTCTTTATCGCATTTCCACTATATCGAATTGAACATGTCAATGATCTGCCATCTTCATGACAACTTTGTGGGCAGGCGAATTTTGCAGGAAGCGTTCAGGTAAGGTGTTTAGCGCGACCGTGGCGCGGTGAGATCATCAAGAATCCGCCCCAGCAGATGTACGATTTCGCCGGCACGAAAGCCGATTGCATTGTGGATGCAAATTGACCGCCCGATCACAACCTCGGAATCAGTCGGTCGGTCACTGGCGGCGAGGAGAATCACGGGGATGTCACGAAGCTGCGAATCCTCCAGAATGATATCCACCATCTGAAAGCCGTTCAGATCGGGCATGACGATGTCCAGAAGCACGAGGTCGGGGAGCGTCGCTCGCATCGTTTCCAAGCCCTCGCGAGCGTTGTAGGCTTTGATAATGTCATATTCGCGGTGGCTGGTCTCCAGAAAGCGCTCGATGAGCTGGGTGAAACCGATATCGTCATCGACCACCAGAATCCGGCGCGGGCTGCCGTAGGCATCCAGCTTTTCGAGGAGCTGCTCGCTTGTGATGGGCTTGGGGAGCAGCTCGAAAGGTGTCGTGTCCCGGCTATCATATGGCGCAATGACCAGAGGACAATCGATTACCGGGACAGGAAGGGTATAGTCCATGTGGAGTACGCCTTCGGCAACTTCCGAGATGTTATTTCGGAGAATCGCACGCGGTTCCCAGGTTTTCACCGCCTCGTTTATATCCTGAATATCATCGAGCGCGATGATCTCGTATTGTTTCATATCGTGTGCTAGTCGTGCGGCAGTATAACGGTCGGCGTTGAGAAGCAGCAGGCGCGGGAGTCGGGAGAAAGCGCCATTGGGGGGTTTTGGCGGCGACAGCGCGAGCATAGGATGCCGAAGCGGGAGCGAAAAGAATACGGTCGTTCCGACCCCTTCGACACTCTCTACTCCGATTTGTCCGCCATGAGCGACAACGAAGCGTTTGCTGATTGCTAACCCCAGCCCAGCGCCGGGACGGCTGCGGCGTAGCGACGAATCGACCTGATAAAACTCCTCGAATAGGTGGGGCAGCTTATCCGCTGCTACACCAACACCTGTATCGATAATCTTGAAATCGACCGATTCGCCGCTTTTGCGAACCCACAGCCGAATGCTGCCCTGTTCTGTGAACTTGTATGCATTGTTCAACAGATTGAGCAGCACCTGCCGGATGCGGGTTCGGTCGATATCCAGACTGGGAAGGTCGCCTTCTATTTCGACGACGAACTGAACGCCCTGCTTGTTGAAAAGATCGCCGGCAATCTCAGTGACTTCTTGCAGAAGCGGGGCAAGCGGCGTGGGTTCAAGATTGAGCGCAAAGGAGGCGATCTCGATGCGGGATAAGTCGAGAATGTCGTCAACTAGCTCGACCAAATGGCTTGTGTTTCGATAAACGTGCGAGATGTCGCGCCGCAGCTTCATCGGCCAAGCGATCTCACCGTAGACTTCCGGGTTCTTGTACATCACGGCAGCGAAACCAAGTACAAGGTTGAGCGGTGTGCGCAGTTCGTGGCTGATATTGGCAGCAAATTGTTCTTTGACGCGGCGCGCTTCTTCGGCGGCTTTCCGTGCCCAGATGAGTTGCTGCTGTGTCCGCATTTGCAGCTCATGTGCCTGATTGAGCATTTTGACCGATTGGCTCAGTTGTGCCCGATGCTCCCTGATTTCGGTCAAAAGCTTGTGCGACCGTTCTCGCGCCTGCGATTCCCATTCCAGCGCTGTATAAACGGTCGAGGACGCAATCCACGCCGCCGCCGCGCCGAACAGTAGAATAATCGCGGACTGAGGTAGGGCATAGCTGCGCCCCAAGGTTATTTCCAGCCCATATGCCATGAGCGCAGTGGCGGCGGCTACCACGATTTCAGAGCGCCGCACGAGTACTGCCGAGACAAATGTCACCAGCAGTCCCAGATATGGCAGCCAGGTCTGGTCAATCAGGATCATTGCCGCTAGCAGCAGAATTAGCCACCCCGCGACCAGTAAGCGACGGCTCAGTGCGGGGCGTTCCCGCAGCATTCGGCGCACTATCAACGCGTGTATCAGCAGGAGTGTAAGCAGCGTAAAAACCCATTGGGGAAACGGTGAGAGTGGGATGCAGAGCCACGCTCCTATCGCGGCGGCGGCGATGACCAGCACCGCCAGCCGCGCAGCCAACTCCGTCCTCAGTGAGTCGAGATTGATGGTAATACCTGAATTTGTCACTTTGCCACCTGGGAAATCGCGCCTATCGACTTCACTCTCGAAGCGTATCATGGGGGGGTATAGCTATCTGAGAGTTCCAAACGTCGCAGTGCATCGAGAAAAAGCTCACGGCTCAACGGCTTGGACAGGAACAGCGTTGCGCCGAGCGATTGTGCCAGTTCGGGATCGTTGAATACGGAGCAGACGATAATCGGGATGTTCGATGTTTTCGAACCATTGCGAAGGCGCTGCAAAAGCTCCCAGCCATCCATATCAGGCATCATGATGTCGAGCATAATGATGTCGGGCTGAAGCTCCTGAACCAGTCGCAAACCCTCACCCGGATCGGTGGCTGCCACAATTCGATAGGGCTTGTTCATCAAATAGCGGTCAAGAAGTTCGGCTAAGCTCTCGTTGTCGTCGATAACCAGTAGAAACCGCAGGTCGGTCGGCGTTGTGATGATGAGCCGTATCCCGTCAGAGGGGGCAGTATCATACCGATAGGACCAGCCTAACCGCTCGAAAAGCTGTAGCGCCAGTGCATCTGAATCAACCACTGCCCTGCTCAGAATCGCACCGTCGAGACAAATCGCCAGCTCGACGTATCGTGATCGTGGATTGTTGGCGATCCGAATTCGCACCGTTGCGGCATCGACACTTTGAACAATCTGACTCAAGACGCGCACGACAAGCTGCTGCGCCATGACCTCGTTGGACCGCACGCTACATGGCGTGAACGGCAGTTCGACGATCAGATCGACGTGTCGTTGCTGAGCCATCTTCTGAACAGCGCGTTGGGCGTAGTGAACCACTGCCCCAAAATCGATAGTGGAAACATGCGGCATCAAGCGGTCGACTTCAGCGCGCAATGACATTGGTGGAGGTTCGGCATCGGTCGGCGTATTCTGAGAGGCATTCAAGGTGTCCCACAACACGCTGGCGACGGTCTCTATCCCTTTTTGGAGATCGCGATATGCCTGGCGCTCTGAAACGCCCAGGCTGTGCGCTGCTTCCTGGATGGTCATGCCATCCACATAATGCAGGTAAACCAGTTTGAGATAACGTCCGGGTGTTGACGCCCGATCCGGGGACAGAGTCGGGGTTTCAAGCGCGCGCATGAGAAGCCGCCGAAGTGCCTGACTTGGCGGGATGCTGCTATCGGACAGGATAACCGTGGGATGCGCAACCAGAGCGTGTTCCTGAAGGAACGGTAAATCGTAGAGGTGTTCGAGAAGCTGCTTCACACTCTCGATATGTTTGCTGGAACGTGCTCCTGCCGATGAAGGCTGATCGTGCGCAGGCTCTTCTACCATCTTTCCAAACTCTTCACTGGCGTCTAAGCGATGTGCTAGATGGTTAATTCTAACCCACACAGTGTAAAAACTCGAACTGCCCTCCACAGCTCGAGGATTTTCTGAACTATCCCAGGTGCTGTTTTGCGGGGATGGTCGATGGGCTTCTTTCGACTGCTCGTCGCGGTGGCAAGTACAGGTGGCGAGACGGAATTGACGCTAGCATAGCGCTATAGCGGCAGCACGCGAACTTGCTGCCGCATTAAGCCCGTCAGCCATCTCGGTTTGAAAAGACATTGCTCGCTGTCATGGTTGCCAGGCTGAAGCGAACGACAAGCGACTTCCGCGTTCAAGTCCAATTGGTGCTCATCTTCAGTCGGGACACCGTGCTGCGCTGGCATCACGAATTATTGACTATTGACTATTGACGACGTAGACGTCGCCTGATGACTTCGGCGTACCTTCAACGCGGACATTGCCACTCGGCCACCACGCCCACTTTCCCAGCAGCAGTGTGATCGCTGGCACGAGCATTGTCCGCACAACCAACGTATCGATCAAAATGCCAACGGCTACTGAGAAGCCGAGCTGGGCGAGTGCGGCAACGTCGCCGAATATCATCGAGCCGAACGTGCCAGCGAGGATGATCCCCGCCGACGTAATGATCGGTCCCGTCGCCACGACCGCTTCGTGAATACCGTCGCGGATGCCTCGGTGTGCAACTTCTTCCTTGACGCGCCCCATCAGGAAGATGCTGTAATCGACTCCCAGCGCGACCAGAAAGACGAAGCAGAAGACCGGGATGACGAAGGACAAGCCGTTCTCCGCGCCGAAGAACGTGCGGAAGACGAAATCGGTGATCCCCATCGTGAAGGAGTAGCTCAGACTCACCGTAGCGATCAGGTAAAGCGGCGCGATGAAGCTGCGCAGCATCACCAGCAGGACGAGGAAGATGCCCAAGCTCACGACGCCGATGGTCAGCACGAGGTCGGAATTGAGCATGTCACGCAGGTCGGCGAGCATCGCGGGCTGTCCGGTGACGACCGCTTCGCCGCCGTTCTCATAGTTATCCAGCACAGCGCGGATGTCGAGCAGCGTATCCAGCGCCGCGCCGCTGTTGGGGTCGCCCGCCAGGATCACGGTCATGCGGTAGTTCTGCCGGTCTTTCGAGAGATACTGGTCGATCAACTGCGTGAATATGTCGCCTTCGGCGATGCCGGAGTCGGCGGGCATCAGGTTCGCCAGCTCGCCAATGTCGAAGTAGGGATCGTCAATGGACCCGAACCGGGTCGCCAGATTCTCGAAGGCAGGCGCAACGTCCGCTTGATGCTGAGCATAGCTCAGGACGTTCGTGAAGCTCTGCTTCAGTGTCAGCAGGTCAGGATCGTCGGCGATGCCGGGGAACTTGACCGCCAGATCGTCCAGGTACTGCTGCATCCCCGCGAAAATCGTGTTGATCGACTGCAAATCGGGCAGCTCTCCGGTCGTTCCCAACGAGAGGAAACTTCCCATCAAACGCAGTTGGCTGTCGACACGCAGGAGTCCACTGTAATCCCCACTTTGCCCGACCGGGTTGTTCAGGCTCATCACATCCGCGACTCCGTCGAGCGCCAGCAGGTCGGACTCGAGCTGGACGATCTCGCTCGTCATCGTTACTGGGTCGCGGTTGGTGACCACCACCGTCAATGGCGCGAGGTTGCCGGGACCGAGCGTATCCTCGAGCACGCTGAAGCCTGCTTTGGCTTCGACATGATCGGGCAGGTCTTCGAGCGAACTGTAGCTGAGCGGCGCACTGAAGCCGTAAATGCCGAGCGGCAGCATGACCGCGATGATGATGATCATGATCAGCGCCGGGTGACGAGAGACCAGATTGGAGGTCGTGGCGTAGAACTTGCCCTTCGTGCGGTGCTTCGCCGTGCCGGGCCAGAACGCCCGGTTTCCAAGCGCCGACAGTGTCGCAGGGACGAAGGTCAAGCCCGCGACCAGCGAGATAATGATCCCGATTGCCAGCGTGGGACCGGAGGCATTGAACACGCCGAAGTGCGCGAAGACCATCGCCGTAAAACCGACGAAGATTGTCCCTGCGCTGCTGGCGACGGTCTCGCCCACGTTTCCGACGGTCGTGACGGTCGCTTCGGGGATTGGCAACTGCCCGGCGACTTCCTCACGGAATCGGCTGATCAGGAACAGACAGTAGTCCGTCCCCGCGCCGTAGATTACGACAACGAGCAGAATGTCGGCATAGCTGGAGACGGTCAGCACGTTCGCCGCCAGCACCCCAACGATCCCGCGCGTGATCAGGTACGACAGCGTGACGGCAGCGAGCGGAATGATCGGGCTGACCGGCGAACGGTAAATCAGCAGCAGCAGCAAAACCACCAGCGCGACTGTCACGATCAGCGTACGCTCGACGGTGGTCAGCGCTGCATCCACGAACGCCGAAATCACCGCCTGGGATCCGGTGATGTAGGTCGAGATGCCGCCCGACTGGTGCTCGCCAATCCACAAGCGAATCGGATCGGCAACCGCCTGTTCGAAAATGATGTCGCCGTCCGCCAGATTCAGCGGGATCATGGCGACGTGGTTGCTGCTGTCAATGGTCATCCCGGCGACTTCCGCCGCGCTCATGGGGCAGGTCACCCCGGTGATCCGCTCCGGCGCGTCGTCGCTGCTCAGCCACGCGCACAGCTCGGTGATGAACTCACCGGCGGTCGTCTGAGTTTGCTCGGTGAACGTGGGCGCGGCTTGATTGAGGACGCCCTCAGCGGCGGCCGTCGTGATGACGATCACCGCCCCGGTCGTGTCGGCAGAGTCGGGAAAGGCAGCTTTGTAAACATCCCCGGCGTGATTGAACGGGGCATCGGTGGGCAGCATTGCCGATAAATCGGCGGTCGTAACATCGGATAGATTCGGCGCGAGCAGCGTGATCAGTACCGCAGCGGCGATCCAGGCGGCAATTATGGGATAGCGCAGGCGAACAGACGCCGCGCCGATACGTCGGAAGAACATAAATACAGTCCTCAGGCATCAATGCGAACGGATTTTGGATTGGCTATTGGTTCAACAGGCGAAGCAGAACGGGTTACACGAGCAGGGCGGGTAAGCCGGACGATCCACCGGAGGATCGAGTGCCCCCTCAGCGCGATCAATACAGTGTAGAAGTGAGGAATAACGATTGAGAACACGATCCATCTGAATGTCCGTAACACAGGATGACACGCCAGCACCACAGCGGGTTTGCTAATCGACAGCATGTCGATAAGCTGTATTATAGGCAGAGGCGTGGAATATATATCGACAACTTCACGCTCTGTGTCGTTTATTCGACAAATATGGACAAGGTATCGATGAACAACGCGACCCAAGACCCGCGCATCGTTCGCACATGCGCCTTACTGCGGAATGCCCTAATAGAGCTGATCGCGGATAGGGGCTTCGCCAGCCTGACCATTCAGGACGTTACCCGGCAAGCCGGTTTACACCGGACGACGTTTTATCTGCATTACACCGGGTTGCACGAACTACTGGAAGACTGCACGAAAACGCTGTTCAGCGAAGTGCGCACTGAAATCTACAGAGTCTGGGATAAGCAGCAGGACTCGGCTGCGCTTGAGCCGGTCGTGGAGAACGTCCTGCATCATCTGGAAAGACACGAAGCATTCTACCGAACCCTGCTCGGTAAGCAGGGTGATCCTTTGTTTCGGGAGTTGTTCCAGGCGCTTCTCTCGGAACTGATCTTCGAGCCGATCACGCAGAATACGTCGCGGGAAGGCATCAGCTATCCACTTGAGATGACACTCCAGTTTTACAGCACCGGCTTCATCGGGATCGCGTCATGGTGGCTGGAAAAAGGAAGACCGATCTCAGCCGAACAAGCCGCACAGCAGATCATCAAAGACATTTTGCCTGCGTACCTGCGCTTGATGCGGAACGGATACCGCTAGCCATGCCGTTCATCTGAGCGCTTGCCGCGCGACTTCACCCTCTACGCTTCTGGGAAGTGGTCAGGCGCTAATCGCTTGTCGGATTCGGCACCAGCTTGATGGTCGCGGCTCGCGCCTGAGCGGTGGTGATGGCGATGAGTCCTCAAGACGACAAAGACGACATTCCCGATGCGCTTCAATGCGCCTGCGCTCGAAATTGACGCTCTGCTTTGACGAGGCGAATCAGGGTGAATGCCGCACGACCATCGGGCTTGGCCCGTTGATCCGGCACTGGCAGGCGGCGCGGACTGTGCCATTACTACCAACAAGCCGCTCAATGGGACACACCCTATCTGTTTCGATCATATCCAGGCAACCCGGCTGGTTGCCAGACTCAGTGGCTTCGCGCTACAATGCGCGTCCAGGACTCCGTATACGGCGGTCTCCCAATCCCATTGACTTGAGAAGGCTGGCTTACCTGTGCGCTAAAGGTATTATGCTATGGACGTGATTCTGGTCATCATTGGCATTGTGCTCGTCGCCGCTGTTGTGGCTGCACTGTTTGAATTCCGCGTCCGCCAACCGGACGTGATCGTGCTCTACGAGAGCAACGGACAGATCCGGGTGCGCAAAAGCCCATTCTATCCGCGGCATTTCAGCCTGCCACTCAAGCGTACCACCTGGGCAGTGCAGCTCACGGTCGAAGCCGCTGCTGTCGGCAACCTCGGCGTGCGAATCAAGCTGGTGGGGGCTGTCGGTCTGTCCGTCGCCCACATCGCCGCGCTGATCCGCGTCGGCGGCTGGGATAGTGACGCTGTTGTCCACGCCGTCGATCAGGTCAAGATCGTGCTTCAAGGTCTGGTCAAGGAATACGCCGAGCGCTCGGCAATCAACGCCATTTCGTCGGCAGGACTGCTCAAGCATCTCAACGAGCATCTGAACGAGATCGAGGAGCGCTTCGGCGTTGAACTGGTCTCGCTAGCCGTTCAGTCGCTTGACCCGACCGATCCCAAGATCGCCGAGGCGCTCTCGCAGCAGGAAGAAGCGCGCTTGCTCGAACAGACCGAACAGGTCAAGCATCAGGCGAGCGTCTCCGCCGCACGCGCCAAGTATCGCGCCGACGAGGAGATCGCCGAGATGGACCACGCGCTCGAACTCAAACGCGCCGAACTCAAGAAGATCCAGTTCAGCAGCGAGTCCGAACTGTCGCGCCAGCGTATCGAAGACGAACTGGAACGCAGCCGTCTGCGCCTGGCGTTTGAAAAAGAAGAGCTGGATGTACTGCTGAGCAGCCCGGAGCTGCTCATGCTCACGCCGCAAGCCGCCCGCCTGGCAGAAGCCAGCCAAAGCCTAAAGAACGCCCGCACCGTCATCTCACTGACGCCGCAGGATGTCGCCAGCAGCGGCTCGGCTCTGTTCACCATGTTCCGCAACCTGCTGCAGAAAGATGCAGACAGCACGGATGAGTTATAGCAAACAGCATGAGGAAAGCCTCGCCCGCCGAGAGTTGCTGACTGCCCAATTATCTTAAACGCGCTGGCGCCGAACATGTCCCAACCGACCGATCTCTCTACATTGTTTCGTCTGAAGCCGCTGCGAGCCGCCCGCGTCTCCGAAATCAGCGAGACGACGGCGGCGGCGCCGGTTCCGCCTGAAGAGCGGATCAACTTTCACATCGGCAACCCGCTCCAGGACTCGCGGCTGTCGTCGTCATTTCTGCGCACCGCGCTCGGACTGGACATCCGTGATGAGGGGCTGAGCGATGCCGATCCAGACGGACTGATGGCACATCTGGCCTGGGATGCCGACGATCGCCCCAAACTCGATTTCCTGATCCGAGCCATTAACAAGAGCGCGCCATATATGCCGCGCGGCGGCTACTCAACCAAAGCGCCGCACGGCGTTGTCAAAGCCTTCAGCGCTTGGCTGGAAAGCCAGCAGGAAGGGTTGCGTTACGATTCAGGCGAGAAATCCGGTCGGCGTGAGATCATCCTGGCGTCCGGCGGCGTGCAGGAGACGGTGCGCGTCCTGCTGTTCACGCTGTCGTCATACCTGAAGACGCTGCCCGCCCGCATCGTTTGCTACCAGCACCCCCTCCCGCAACCGTACACGGCAATCCCCCATCTGCAGTTCTCCGATCTGCCAGATGACGAAACGGCGATGTGCGACCGGCTCGAAGCCCTGCTAAGTGACGGATCAGCCATGCCAACGTTCCTCATCATCGGCGGCGTGCCCAGCGAAGTGGCGCGGCGGCGGTTGCGCGTTCTCAGCCTGGAACGTCCGCTGTTCTTCATCGAAGCGAACAACGCGCCTAACCATCTGTCACTGGCGCGCGAAGCCAAGCTGGTGCAGCGCGTCATACGCCTGCTCACTCCGGCGATCTTCGCTCCGCGCCTGCATAGTCTGTCCACAGTGTTCGTCGCTGGCAATGCCGATCTGCTGGCTGCTCTCGAGAGCGTGCATTTCGACCTCAAAGGGACGCCGTCGGCTTCCGAGGTCGAGTTCCTCAGCCTGCTGATCGATCAGCGGGCATCGGACAAATCGACAGCAGCCCGCTCTACCCTGCCCCAAGCCCGCTCGACGTTCGAAGGTCTGGAACTGGGAGGACTGGGGGAAAGCACTCTGCCGCGCCTGTCCGATGCGGTCAGCCAGCGGTTGGACACGCTAATCAGCGGCCGCGGCGCGACACTCGACCGAACGCTGCACACTCTGGAGGATAAGACTGCGGCTTTCGCGACCCGCCTCAAAGGAACCGCGGATGGACACCTGTTTGATGCCTTCGCCTCGCTGGACACACGCGAGTTGATCGATCAGTTGATCGCCACGCTGCACGAGCCGGAGACCATCCGCACCCTGCAGCGCAGCTTCCTCAGCGCCTTTGTCCGCCATCAACCGCAGTATCAGCCCGATGCCTGCCTGGTCACCAGCGGTTCCTCGCGCACCGCGCTGGGAATCCTCGGCTTCCACTGCGGGATCACCGAAGTCGTGATCCCGGATTTGAGCTGGTCTTATGAGCAGTGCTTCCCGGTCGTACACGCCGTCCCGCTGACGCCGGCGCTCGATCTCGATGCCGACGCCATGATCGCCAAGCTGGAGGCACTGCTGCGCCGCGAACCCGGCTGGGCGCGGCGCGGCGCAGTCGCCATCAACAACCCGCACAACGCTACCGGGCGCATCTTCGCGGAAGATGCGCTGCGCCGGCTGATCCTTTTCTGCCTCGAACACGACATCTATCTGATCGACGATCTAGCCTATCAGAACGTCGCGCCAGTCGATGATTTGCCGGAGATCAAGACGGTGCGCCAGACCGTCTCCGACCTCATCCGCCTCGGTCTGATCGCGGACTCCAAATCCGATCTCGTGCTGACCGTGCATTCCATGTCCAAGACCGACTGCCTGGCTGGAGCACGGCTCGCCGTGGTCGAAATCCGCGACCGCGCCCTGCGCACCCGCTACGAGGCGATCAACGATCACATCCAGCCGAATATCGCTGCTATCCTTATCACCTACCTGTTCTACCGCGGCAGTCGGTACTCGGCGCGCGTATACTGGCACCTGCGCAACGCCCTGTTTGCCGAGCGCACGCGCGCGCTGCTGACGGCGGTTGAGAACCTGCCGCCTGACCGCAACCCGTACCGCATGACCATCATCCCGCCGACGGGCAGCATGTACCCGCTGCTGCAAATCGAGACGCTGCCCGCCGGTCTATCGCTCGACTGGCTGGCGTCGTCGCTGGCGCGGCGCGGTATCGGTCTGCTGCCGCTGGCGACCTTTGCCCGCACCGAGAAGGGCTTCGAGACCGGGCGTACCACGTTCCGGCTGACGCTGGGCGGGGTTGACGGGGCTGAAGTCCTGCTGATTAAGACGCGCCGCCTACTGATCGATCTCAACCGGCTGATCGCGGAGGAAGAAGCGCGCTATAACCGGCGTATGCCGCACTTGCACCTACCACGGCGCCTGAACGATCGGACTTCTGAACTGAACCGGCGCATGGATGCCATCGCTGCGGGCATCCTCGAAGGGGCGGATAAAGTCGCGGTCTGGCAGCGGCTGATGACCGCCCCGCAGCTCGATTTCGTCCGCCTCGAGCGCGAATTCGCCAGCCAATACGTGCCCGAACGGCTTGCCGTATTCCGTACGCGCCTACTCGATCGTGCCCTCATCAGCGACGAGCTGATGCGCAAGGCGCAGAGCGACAATGGGCGCTGGCTGAGCGACCGGCTGGGGCGCGAGTTTATGAAGGACGCGCTCAGCCGACGGCAGGATCAATTCCAGCGCCGTTCGTATGACCGCACCGTCCACCCGACGCAGATGTACTCGCTTCAGGCAGAAATGGCGTTCGACGCCATCAACGTCGCGCTGATCGCGGGCAAGCCGGTCACAGCCGATCAGGTCGCGAAGGCGCAGCGCGAATTGATGCGCGAATATCTGGGTCTCAACGTCAGCGTCACCTCGCGTCAGGAAGCCGACGAGATTCTGCTCGATCTGGCTGCGCTGGGGGCGAGCGAAAACTATGCCCGGCTGTTTTCCGAAACCACGCTGACGCCGTTCCTGTCGTTTTGGAGCGATTGGGATGGCAGCAACCGCCCCTCCGGGCAGGGGCATCAACTGCTGGCGGCTTTGGTGATGGAGAACGTGCGGCGCATGGCGCGCATCCTGACGCTTCTGCGCCAAGCCGACCCAACGATCGCCGTCAGCCCGGAACTGCTTGGCAAGCTCAACCGGCTGGAACAGCGCAACCAGCGCGTCACCGACATTCTCGACGCCATCACGCAGCTCACGCATCAGCTCGAGCGGCGCTATCGCGGCATCCTCCCCTACTCGGTCGAGACGACCACGCTGGAACGGCTGGTAACGCGCCTGCACCTGCGCCGCGACCCAGCGCGTGTGCTGTTCCAGCACAACGACCGCTACGAGCAGAAAATGCTCGAACTGCGTCAGGAACGGCGCCAGACGCTTGACGACTACTTCGCCTTCAACCGCCAATTGCGCAAGGAACTGCACGCGCTCATCCCGGCGATCCAGGCGCAGCGGACAGCGGAACCGCTGCTGCGCGAAGTCGTCAGCTATCAGGACATCCTGCAGCGGGCGATCATCACGCCGCGCATCCAGCAATCGATGATCACAGCGCGCGATCAGTTCGCCATCGACACGACCGTGCACAACCTGCACGAGCTGAACATCATCGCCGGCAAGCATAACAACCCCGGCATGACGCTGGCGCTGCAAACCAGCCTGTCGACCGACCCGGAAGCGCTGATCGCCCTCGATCGCAAGATGCGCACGCAGCTTGAACAGGCGCGGCGCGACCATCCTGGCTGCGAACTGCCGTCGATCTGGCTGATCCCGCTGTTCGAGGATATTAAGTCAATCAAGGGCATCCGCACCTATCTCGATCGGGTGTGGGATTACGCGTCGCAGAGCCGCCAGACCACCGAGTCGGCGCGTGAGCGCTTTGCCGAGATCATGACCGAGGTCTTCATCGCTGGCTCGGATCTCAGCCAGCAGGTCAGCCAGGCTCACAGCGCCTTCCTGTACCAGAAGGCTAAGTACGATATCCAGTCATGGCTGGTTGAACATGGTAGTGCCCAGGCAGTGCGCGTCAAGATGGGCAGCGGCGAACCGATGCAGCGCCAGGGCGGCTACTATTCGCATGTGGCAGGAGTCAAAGCCTTCCGTGATACGCCAGACGCACGACGGCGCATCAGCGCCAACCTGATCGGCGCGGCGAGCAGGAGCACGGGCTATGCCGTCACCCCGCTGCAAGGGGTGTTCCTGGGTGGGGAGCTTCGCACCTTCCAAAGCAACTTATCCGAGCAAATCCGTGCCTTGCCAGTGCTCGATCTGGTCAATTTGCTGCACCACGTGCGCGAGGCGCAGACCATCCACCGCAACGATCTGATCCGCGCCGCCGAAATGTCGGTCGACAGCCGCCTGATGGCGCACAATCGCGGCGCGCAGGAAGTAGAACGGCTGACGCTCGGCGCCAGCGATGTACTATACGAAGGCTTCCTCGACGAGCTGACCGACAGCTTCCGCCACATTCTGTATGGACGGGAGGAAGACGTTGTCGGCTTGCACATCATCTCGTATTTCATCGGGCGCTCGATCCCGCAGCTCCGCGATCGCCCGACCAGCCGACGCACACTGGGCAGCGGGGCGGAACGCGGCCAGCGCATCCTGGCAAATATCGCTGAGATCATCCCGCTGTCAAAGCAGGGCAGCCTGCTGCGGGCTATCGCCCACAATCAGGCGCAGACCACCATCCTGGGCGTCAACCAGCTTACGACCGGACTGTTCCGCGCCCTGGAACGCTTCGCCCAAAAGTCGTTTCGCGAGGCTGAACGCGAGCGCATGATCGCCGACCGGTTGCTACCGCACCTCCCGGTATACGAGATCCTCCACACGCTGCGCATCTATCAGGAACGCGAAGACCAGTTCCTGCGCGCCATCGAAATGGCGTTCCCCGCTGGCAACTCGGCCCTGGTCGCCCTGCGAGAGGACAGCGAAGCCATGCAGCGCTACGTGCCGCTGTTCCAGCAGGAACTCCTGCGCCGCCACGGCGTCAACGTCAACCACTTTCTCAACAATCGGGGCTTCATGGCCGATTTGCTGCCGACGCTGCGGCCCGATCTGGCTGTCATGCTTCAGCACGATCTGTTCAATACGGATCTCGATACGCTGCTAGAAGGCGTCAGCGGGCGCATCGCCGACGACTGGCGGGCAGAGGTCGCCCGTCTGCTCGCCGTGCCGCAGCAGATTCACACCTGGCGCGTCATGATCTGGGAGGTGATCGAGAAGTCGATCTATCAGCGCGTGCAAAGCTTCGCCGAGTTAGGCACAGCACTCTATTCCGCCACCGCCAACCGGTCGGTCAGCACCGGGTCAC
>JADLHH010000426.1 GCA_020848855.1 Anaerolineae bacterium
GCGTCGTTCATGTCGAGGATCATCTGCTCCAGCGCGGGATCGCGTTCAGCCTGGCGCAGCACGTCGGCGACGGTCTCGAAATCGCCGCGTTCCAGCGCGCTGCTGTATCGAAACAGGAGTTGTTCGTACTGCTTACTCATCCGCATGATCCCTTTCTGCCCGCGCCGTGCGCCGCAGACGATTGAGCGCCCGGTGCAGGCGCACCCGCGCCGCCCCCGGCGTGACGCCCAGCGCCAGCGCCAGCGCTTCGCCATCCAGCCCGTTCAGAATCGCCAAACGCAGGATGTGAGCATCGTCCGGCGGCGCGCCCGCCAGCAGCGCCTGCGCCGCGTCATTGGCTTCGAGCGCTTCCAGCGTTTCGACGCCGCCGAACGCCGCCAGCCAGTCGAACACCTCATCGTCGCTCGGCTCGTCGCCGGGGTACAGGTCGCGGGCGAGCGGCTCGCGGCGGTTCAGCCGCGCCAGTTCCGCCTGCTTGCGGCGGATCAGGTTGGCGGCGATGCCGAGCAGCCAGGCGCGCGGCTGGCGTGCCGGGTTAAAACGATCTTCGTGCTTCAGCGCCTCGACCACCACTTCGCTCAACAACTCGCTTGCCGAAACGGTCAGCCCTGCGCGGTTGAGGTAATAGCCGAGCGTCCTCGTCAGGACGAGCGACTCATCCTCGATAAACTGCCGCAGCCGGGTTCGGTTCATCGTTCCATCCTTGGTGCTGCCTCCGGTGGCTGTCTATTATTCACTTTGGCGCGGCGTTTTGTTACCGGGAATCAAAAACCCGCCGTGAAGCGGGTTTTCAGTGGAGGTGGAGCGATTTGCACGCTCGTCTGCAATGCACCTGTGCTTGCTTCGCAAGCCATGCCCGGATTTCGCGTCTGGTGATACGCCTTCTCGCTAATCGCCGGGCAGCGCACCGCATCGATCCTGGTTCACCCCCATATGTCTATCATTTTATCACGGCGCTGTCAGAATTTCATCAGAGCGCGGCGGCAACTCGCTCGACCGGCAGCGTCAGCGGAATCGACGGCAGAAATGCCCGCAGCGACGCCGCTATCCGCCGGGAATCGGCGTCGGGCAGCGCAATCACCACGCTCGTATCCGGTAGGTGCAGCACCATTCGCATGTCATCGTCGGCTGGCTCGAAAGCGATACACTCCAGCGACGCCAGCGGGAAATAGCGCGTGGTCATGCTGTAGCGGAAGCTGCGGTCGGCTTCTTCTTCCAGCAGCATGATTCCGGCAGAGGTCAGCGCGATGCAGCGGTCGCCCGGCAGGCGCGAACGCAGCAGACGATGCGACGGTTTGGCAGCCGGCATGAAATGGGCGTCATAAACCTGTTCACCCGCGTATACGCCGACGCGCAGATAATGCCGGAACTTGAGCGGCAGGTCGCACAGGATGTGGTGGAGTTCGTCCGGCGCAGCGCTCCACTGCCACGGCATGGCATGACGGATGTGCAGCACTTCGGCACGCACAAATGCCTCGCCAACCGCGTTGTATTCGACCTTCAGCGTTTCCAGCGCTGCGCCTTCCTTCCAGGCAAACTGGACGAAGGCGTACAGCAGTTCAACCCCCATCACCAGCAAGACGAGCGCATCGTATGGGATGACAAGCTGCCGGATGTCTGTCCTGCGCTCGATCACCAGCAGGCGATCTGCGCCGAAGACCAGCGTGCGCTCCGGGGTCGTGCGTTCGCCGTAGCGGATCGAGAACAGGCGGAACTGCCGGACGATCAGATAATTCTGCGGCGGGATGATGAGGATCGTCCGCGCGGGGAAATCGATGCCGCGTATGATCTCGGCGACCGGCGCGGGTAGGTCTTCGGGCGTGCGCGCCACACGGAGGAAGTAATCGACAGGTTTCTTCATCGTATCTCTTCAGGCGCGGGGATCGCCGAAGCATCGAAGCAGGGGGATAAGGCATCCGCGCGCCGGGTAGCGACGCGACTCATTACCCTTTTATTATGAGTTCGAAATCAGCGGAGCGTTAGTGACAAATATCACAATCAATGATGGGAACCCCCAACGGGGTTCGCGTCAGGAACTGGACGGCGGGTTCATGTAGGCGTCGAGCGCCGCCGCCGTCGTGTAACAGCGCACTTCCCACAGATAGACGATGCCCACCGTCGCGCCTGACGTGCAGTGCATCGGGATATGGCTGTCGCTGGTGTCGTAGGCGTTGTCGAAGTACGCCTCGCGCGAGATCGTCGTGTCATCAAGCACGAAATGTATCAGGTAGCCGCGCGTGAGCGCGAAGCCCGCCGCGACCACCACCAGCGCCAGCGCGGCGACGGCTCCCAATAGTCTGCGGTGTATTTTCAGCCAGTTCATCATAAATCACCTCATCACTATTGATTCCAGTATGGAGCCGAATCGCCGTCGAAGAATAAAGTGTGCAAAATCCTAACCAAGTCTGTATACTTTTACGCCAATTACGATCTATGCACACACTTCAAGCAGGAGCCGATATGCGCGTCTCGATATTGCAGGATCAACTCGCCAGAGGCATGAGCATCGTCAGCCGGGCGGTGGACAGCCGCCCCACCTTGCCGGTACTGGCAAACGTGCTGTTGGCGACCGAAGATGCGCGTCTGAAGCTTTCGGCGACCAACCTGGAGATGAGCATCACCACCTACATTGGCGCGAAGGTAGATCGCCCCGGCGCGATCACGCTGCCTGCCAAGACGTTTTCGGAGCTGGTGAACAATTTATCGCCGGAACGAGTCGACCTCGCTCTCGACGAATCGACACAAACGGTCAACGTGCGCTGCGGCATGACCAACTCGAACATTCGCGGCATCAGCGCCGGCGAATTTCCACCCATTCCCGAAGCAGGCGAGCCGGACGTGACCATCCCTGCCGCGCTCGTGCGCGACATGATCAACCAGACGGTGTTCGCGGCGGCGAAAGAAGACAACCGCCCGATCCTGACCGGGCTGTACACCC
Organism: Anaerolineae bacterium; assembly: GCA_020848855.1. The sequence continues at coordinate 2,939 of JADLHH010000426.1, forward strand.
ACCTTGAGGGCAATGTGCTGACCTTCGCGGCGGCGGACGGCTACCGGCTGGCGGTGCGCACCGCCAAGCTGGACGTGAACTTCGGTCAGCCGCGCACGCTGGTGATCCCGGCGCGGACGATGGCGGAGCTGGCGCGCATCATCGGCGACGAAGACAAGGAGGTTGGCATCACCCTGCCCGGCAATCGCGATTTGGCGATGTTCTACTACGAAAGCACGGCGATTTCGACCCAGCTTCTCGAAGGCAAGTTCCCGGACTTCGGCGCGCTCATCCCCAAGAGCTACAGCACGGCGATGACGGTCTACACCACCGACCTGCTGCGCGCCTGCAAGCGCGCCGAAATCTTCGCCCGCGACAGCAACTATAGCGCCCGCATCTTCGTCAAGCCCGCCGCCGGACCGAGCGAGCCGGGCGAAGTCACGGTGATCGGCAAGAGCGCCGAGCGCGGCGACAACGAAGGCAGCCTCGACGCTTCGGTCGAGGGCGATGGGCTGGAAGTCGCCTTCAACATCCGCTACCTGATCGACGTACTCAACGTGATCCCGGACGAGCGGGTGGTGCTGGAAAGCAACGGCTCGGCGCACCCCGGCGTCATTCGCCCGGAGAACGGCAACGACTTTGTTTACATCGTCATGCCAATGAGCATAAATCGGTAACCA
>JADLHH010000427.1 GCA_020848855.1 Anaerolineae bacterium
CGATGTGCTGGCAAGCGGCGGCATCTTCATCAATGCCGATCAGATGCTCGGCACGTCCGCCGCTAATGAGCAGATTTACCAGCAGGCGTGGGAAGCCACCATTCGGAAGCAGGGCAGCACCGCCGCTGACATTCACGCGGCGAACGAGCGCATGAAAGCCGACCAGACATCGACACTCGAAGATCAGCTTCGCTGGCTGCGTGAAGCCGGCTTTGCCGATGTCGACTGCTGGTACAAGCGCTACCGCTTCGCCGTCTATTCCGGTCGCAAGCCATAACCCGCGCCGCTTTGCAGGCGGGTTCGCAGCCGCCGGTTGTACCTGTGCTGCCAGACAGCCTGAAGTCAGGAGTTCGTTTGTGCGTTTTGTGTTCTACACCGAAAAAACCATCCCCCAGTGCATGACGGCGATCAACGACCGGATGCAGGTCAAGGCGACCAGTACCCGCCCGGCGCTTGACGGCTGGGTCGAGAAGGGTGGGGCGTTCGCTCTCAGCCTATCATCGCCGGTCATCGGCAAATTCACGCGCCGCACCACCCTCAAGGCGCAGGCGGAGCGCGAAAGCGGAATCACCATCATTCGCGGCAGCGTGCCGGGCGGCGCGCCGCGTGAGGGGCAGGCGATTGTCTTTATCGCGTTGGTGCTGGTCGCCCTGATCATCGTCAGCAGCGGCAATATCCTCGTCGGGCTGCTGCTGCTCCCGGTCGCCGCCTATCTGTACATCCCGCTGCACGGCGATTACCGCAACAGCGACGTGCTGCTGGACGAAGTTCAGAAGACGCTCAAGGCGAAGCTCACTCCGCCGAAAGCGCTCCAGCCGGCAGCGCCCAGCGCCGCGCCCGCCAAAAAACCGGCGACTGCGCCAAAGCCCGCTAAAACGACGACCGGCGAGTCGAAGACCCCGAAGGCGAAAGCGACCAAATCGACAACGACCGCGCCGAAGACCGCCCGCGCCACCGGTACGACCAAAGCCAGCAAACCAGCGACGGCGAAAGCATCACCGAGCGCTGCTGCGCCCACCGAAAATACATCGCCTGTGGGCGAAACCCTGCTGATCCCCGACGAGACCCTGGCGGCGTCGCCCGCCGCGACACCGCCAGCGGCGCGCCCTGCGCCCGCCAAAAAGACGCCACCCGCCGAGAAGAAGCTGCCCGCGCCGCCTGCCGACGAATTCCCGGAGGTTCCCGGCGAAGCGCCGCCGTCCGCGCCGTAGCGCCGCTGCCACGTTCGGGGCGTATTTCGCGTATAGTAGATACAGGACGTATCGCCGCGGAGAAAGGCGTATACTGTGCTCCCGCTCTTCGATACCAACCAGAGTGGTCGAACCCCGCAGACCACCGCCCTCAAGGTTTTGTTCGCCGTGATGGCGATGCTGATCGCCGGCGGCATTGCCATCATGTTCAATGCTGGATTTGCTGAAACGCCGGTCGTGCTGTTCTTCCTCGTCGTGGCGATACTGGCAATCGTCGGCGCGGTGGGGGTACTGGTCTCCGCTCGCATGTCCACGCCCAAGACCAAACGCGGGCTGGAAGGGCTTGACCTCTATTCGGTCATCGACCGGCTGGTCGATGACATTGACGACGACGAAGCGGCTTACCTGCAGCGCAAGCTGGACGAGCGCAAAGCGAAGAACCGGGATGACCTGACCGTCTCGCTGGACGAACTGCTCGACCAGCGTGCCCAGAACCGCCGCGAATGACCCGGCTGCCGCTCCGAAGGGATAGAGGATGACCGATTCCGTGCTGGTCGAACGGCGCGACGACGTGACCATCCTGACGATCAACCGTCCCGAAGTCCGCAACGCCGTCGATGCTGCGACGATGGACGCGCTGCGCGGTGTGCTGCTCGCCTGCGCCGACGACGGCACGCGCTGTGTCGTCCTCACCGGGGCGGGCGGCTCGTTCTGCTCCGGCGCGGATTTGAAATGGGCGGTCGCTTCCGGCTATACCCCGGACGAGAGCTACGGCATCCTGACCGAGCATTATGCCCCGACGCTGAAAGCGATCCGCGCCTGCCCGCTACCCGTGATCGCGGCGATTGACGGCTACGCGGCGGGTATCGGCTGTGACATGGCGCTGGCGTGTGACCTGCGGCTGGTCAGCGAGCGCGGCAGATTCGCAGAGTTGTTCATTCGCATCGGCTTGATCCCGGACGGCGGCGGGACGTACCTGCTGCCGCGTCTGGTGGGCATGGGGCGTGCGCTGGAGATGATCTTCACCGGCGAGGACGTGGACGCGCAGGACGCCGTCCGCATCGGGCTGGCGAACCGTCTGCTGCCGACAGAGGGGTTTATGGATGCCGTTTTGAATTTCGCTGGACAGATCAGCCGACAGTCGCCGAACGCGCTGCGCCGCGCCAAGCAGGCGCTGCTGGCGTCGCTGGACAGCGGCTACGACGAGGCGCTCGCCCGCGAAGCCGAGCACCAGCGCGCCATCTTCCAGTCCGAGGACGGCATGGAAGGTTTCCTCGCCTTCGTCCAGAAGCGCCCGCCGGTGTGGAAGGGGCGCTAGACAACGTCCTCAAATTGGGATGGTGTAGGGGCGCAATACATTGCGCCCGTTCTTTTATCTGGGGGAAATAGAGGCGTGGCGAGGGCGTTTACACGCCTTCCGCCTCGCGGATGTGGAACAGCAGCGCCTGACACCCGACCGTCACCAGATCGTAGGTGCGCTCGAAGTTGTCGTCGTAGTACGGGTCGGGCACTTCGTCCATAGCGATTAATCCCGCGTCTTTCGCATACGATAGAAACAACCGGATTTCGGCGTGCGTCCCGGCGGCGTAGCGCCGGATGATGCTCAGGTTTTCCCGATCCATCGCCAGCACGTAATCGAACTCGTTCAGGTCGTCGTGCCGAATCTGCCGGGCGCGCCCGTTGTGGGCGATGCCGTGCCTGCGCAGGATATTGAGCGTGCCGGGGTGCGCCGGGCTGCCGACTTCCCAGCGGCTCGTGCCCGCCGAGTCGATGGCGATCTTGTCGCTCAAGCCCGCGTCCGCCACCATTTGCCGGAAGACGGCTTCCGCCATCGGCGAGCGGCAGATATTGCCCATGCACACGAACAGAACCTTCACCATCGGCTATTCCCGTCCCATTTGAACAACAGGGGTGCTGGCAGCCTCGCCCGGCACCCCCGCTTGCGTATCGTTATTCCCTGAAAACCCGGTAGCGCCTGCGCCTAGGTCGACTGCTTTGGTTCGTCGTCCGTCGGCTTGTTCTCGTAGTCGGCTTGGGTTTGCCCCTCGTTCCAATCCCCGCCGACCGGCAGCTCGTCTTCTTCGCCTTCCGAGATGTTCTCGGTCAGGTCGTCGTCGCTCGCGGCGGGCGTTTCCGTGCCTTCTTCCTCGACCGCGCCGGCGTTTTCCGCCACGTCGTCGATCTCCGGCTCCGGCTGCTCATCCTGCGGGCTGATCATATTGATTTTCCCATCGATAAATGCGCCTTCCTCGGTCGTTAGCGCGGCGGCGCGAATGTCGCCCCAGATACGCCCGGTGCGCAGAAGCTGCACCTTCTTGCCGCTGACATTGCCCCGGACTGCCCCGGCGATTGAAATATTCTTGGCATTGATGTCGGCGTTGATCTTGGCGGTTTCCCCGACCAGCACATTCCCGCCGATTTCCAGCGTCCCGCTGAAACTGCCGTCCAGACGCACATTGGCGCTGCTGCGCAGGTGTCCTTCCAGCGTGCTGTTCGCGCCCAGCACGGTCTCAAACCCGACCGGCTGCTGCGGTGTGACAAGCTGCGGTTTCTGTGGCGCGGGCGCCGGTTCTACTTCAGCCTGGCGGCGACTGCCGAAAAACGACATCGCGTCCTCCTAATGTAATGCACACTGTACGACTCAGTATACCCGATTCAAACCCTGATTAGAACGGCGTATCCATTGAGAATTCGCTCCGGCGCTGGCTGCTCGCAGATGACCATGCAGATTCTGCCGAGGGCAGACCGAGCGACCGGAATTCGGCTGGTCAGCGACTAGAACAAGCCGACGATCTCGCCATTCTGATCTATATCAACACCTTCCGCCGCCGGATGTTCCGGTAAACCGGGCATAGTCATCATTTCTCCGCAGATCGGGTAGATGAATCCCGCGCCGACGCTCGCCCGCACTTCGCGCACCGGCAGCGTGAATCCGGTTGGCGCGCCGCGCAGGGTGGGGTCGTGGCTCAGGCTGAGGTGCGTCTTCGCCATGCAGATCGGCAGGCTGCCGAAGCCGCTCGCCTCATAGCTCTTGATCTGCTTGTCCGCCAGCGGCTCATACGACACGCCGTCCGCGCCATAAATCTTGCGGGCGATGGTCTCGATCTTCGCCTTGATCGGCTGGTCGAGGTCGTACAGGAAGTGGAAGCCGTTCTGCTGTTCCGCCGCGCTCATCACCATCTCCGCCAATTCGACCGCGCCTTCGCCACCGTGCTCGAAATGCCGCGCTTCCGCCGCGCCCAGCGCACCCGCCGCGCCCGCGATCCGCTTGATCGCGTCGATTTCTTCCTGATGGTCGCCGGCGAACACGTTGATTGCCACCACTGGCGTCACGCCGTGCGCCCGGATATTGTCGATCTGCTTGATCAGGTTCGCCGCGCCCGCTTCCACGTCCGCCACGTTCAGTTCGAGCATCTCTGGCGGCAGCGCCTTCCCGGCAACCACGCGATAGCGCCCGCTGTGCGCCTTGAGCGCCCGCACCGTCGCCACCAGCACGGCGGCGTCCGGCTTCAGCCCGCTATAGCGGCATTTGATGTTGAAGAACGTCTCCGCGCCGATATCCGCGCCGAAGCCCGCCTCGGTGAACACGTAGTCGCCGCATTTCACCGCGAACTGATCCGCCAGAATGCTGCTGTTGCCGTGCGCGATGTTGGCGAACGGACCGGCGTGGACGAACGCCGGCGTGTTTTCGAGCGTTTGCAGCAGGTTCGGGCGCAGCGCGTCGCGCATCAGCACCGTCATCGCCCCCGCTGCGCCGATCTGCTCGGCTGTCACCGGCTGCTTGTCATAGGTCATACCGATTACGATGCGTCCGAAGCGCTCGCGCATGTCCCTGAGCGAGGTCGTCAGCGCGAGGATCGCCATCACTTCGCTGGCGACCGAGATATCGAAGCCGGTTTCGCGCACCACGCCGCCCTGCGACTTGCCGCCCAGCCCGACGATGATCTGCCGCAGCGCCCGGTCGTTCACGTCCAGCACACGCCGCCAGGTGATGGTGTCCGGGTCGATATTCAGCACGTTACCGCGCATCAGCCGGTTGTCGATCATCGCCGCAAGCTGGTTATTCGCCGCTGTCACCGCGTGGATATCGCCGGTCAGGTGCAGGTTGAAGGTTTCCATCGGCACGACCTGAGCGTAGCCGCCGCCCGCTGCGCCGCCCTTGATGCCGAAGGTCGGTCCCTGCGACGGCTGCCGCAGCGTGACGATGCCCCGTTTTCCCAGCAGGCGCATGGCTTGTCCCAAGCCGACAGTCGTCGTCGATTTTCCTTCGCCCAACGGCGTCGGCGTGATCGCCGTGACGACGACGTATTTCGCGTTGGGGCGGTCTTTCAGGTGTTCGAGCGCGCTCAGGCGCAGCTTGGCGATATATGGACTGCCGTAAGTATCGAAGTCGTCGGGCGTAAGCCCCAACTGCGCCGCGATTTCGTGGATCGGCTTCAGGCTGGCGCGTTGGGCAATGGCGAGGTTCGAAAGCATGATACTATCCTTTTCTGTGAACGTGTGGGGAATGATGGCGTGCTACTTTTTCATGAACAGCGCAATCTTGTCGGGCGCAGCACGCCATCCGAAGCAGGCGCGTGCGTCCTTTCCGATCATTGTATTCAGCGTACAGCAACCCTCGTATTTCCGCGCAGTGTAGAGCTTCACCTTTCGGCACGAAATCTGTTACAAACGTTGAGAAAACGTAGGGGAATACCCCTCTGGACAACGTTGGCAACTGTGCTATCCTTCACAGAATGAGCATCGAAATTCAGACGCACATACCCGTGACCAGACCAATGCGTTCAGGCGCCGCACGCGGACTTATTGCGTGGGGTTCGTCGTTGCTGTAGCGTTGTAATGGGACAACAAGTTCTCTGCTGAAAGCGAGTCTTCTCCCCCACTATGATTTCACAACCCCAGCGTGCCGACAGCACAGGGCGGGCAAATTTCAACCATCTTCTCGGCGATATCGCATGGTTTGGCTTAGCGCTCGCGGCTACGTCGCGCTTTCTTTCGGTTTACGCCATCCGCCTCGGCGCGACGCCCGTCGAACTCGGCTGGATTTCGGCGCTTCCGGCACTGTTTCTGCTGGTATCGGCGTCATTCACTTCGTGGTGGGCGCGCCGCTTTGGCGACCGGGTGCGGTCGATGTTTCTCCCTGGTCTAGGGATGCGGATGCTGTTTCTGCTGCCGGCGTTCGCGCCGCTTTTGCCGCTTCAGTGGCAGCCGCTCTGGCTGATCGTGTCGGTGTCGCTCCCGGCGATCCCGCAGGGAGTCGCGTCGGTGACGTTTCTCGGCATCATCCGCGATTCAGTCGATCCGTCGGTCATGACGCGCCTGCTCAGCTATCGCCAGCTCGCGCTCAACGTGACGGTCGCCGTCGCCGCGCTGGTGTTTGGGGTGTGGCTGGAACAGGCGCCGTTCCCGCTCAGCTATCAGGTCATGTTCCTGCTGGCGTTCGCCTTCTCGCTGATGAGCCTATGGCACTGCGTCCATATCCGCCTGGACATCCCGCAGACGCAGCAGTCCGCCGCACCCCCGTCGATCACGAACGTGTGGCGCTCGCGTGGGTTCCAGCGCGTCGCCGTAATCGCTGCCGTCATTCATATCGCTTTTTTCACGCTCGTCCCGGTGACGCCGCTGTTTCTGGTGAATCGGCTTGGGGCGAATGAGGGGTACATGGCGCTGTTTGCGCTGCTCGAACTGGGCGCGGGTGCTACCGCTTCGATCCTTGCGCCGCGCGTGAACGCGCGCGTCGGCACTCGCGCGATGGTCGCGCTGTCGATGGTCGGCACGGCGGTCGCGGCGCTCGTCATCGCCGTCTCGCCCAACCTGTACGTCGCGCTGATCGCGGCGGTCATCTCCGGCGGCTGCTGGACGGCGGGGGCGGGCGTCGGTCTATTCCGGCTGTTCGTCGATAACGCCCCCGAAGGCGAAATGACCGGCTATTCCACCGCCTATAATCAGGTGATCGGTCTCGCGATCTTCATCGGACCAATGTTCGGCAGCCTGCTGGCGAACGGCGGCGTGGATTTGATCCTCGTGATGGTGATTGGCGCGCTGCTGCGGCTGGTCGCCGCGCCGCTGATCGATACGTCGCTGCTCACACGGCGGCGCGCGGCGCGACCGCCGCTCCAGACCGCGCATTAACGACGGGGAAATCCGCAATCTTTTGAGGCGCAGGTGCAACGTTCGGTTGCCAGGCTGCGCCCTTTTATTTTTACGCGCTCTGGAACAGCACCGGCGTCTCAGACGGCGTCGGGGTGGGGGTGAGCGTCGGCAGCGGTGTATCGGTGAAGCGCGGGTCGAGTGTGTACGACGGCAGCGGCGTTGCCGTGCTGGTCGCTGGCTCGGTGGGGACGGGCGTCACGGTCGGCGGGGGCGACACGGTATTCGACGGCGTGTAGGTTTTGGATGGCGTCGGGGTGGGGTTGACTGCCTCGATGATCGTCTCGTGCATGTAGGCGAGTTCGATGCGCCGGGTGTTGGGGTTGAGGTCGATACTGTACCACTCGGAGCCGGGGTCTTGCCCCAGCACGCACACGATTTCACCTTCGCGGAACTGCGTCACCACCGCTGACGACGTGGCGGGACCTTCGCGGACGATTCCGGCAGGCACGCTCACCCGGAAATCCTGACATGGTGGCACTTCGGTTGAAGTCGGCAGCAGGGTGGACGGGATCGGCACCATGCGCGTGACTCCAACCGCCGTCGCCGTGCTGACGATTTCGGCGCGCGCAGTGGCTTCGACGACGCCCAGCCCGCCCGTGCGCAGAAACGTCTGCACGCCCTGCCAGATGTAGAAAATTCCGAAGACCAGCGCCACCGCCAGCAAAAAAACCAGTATCGCCGGGGGACCGCCGCCCGATCTGCGTCCCATGCCTGCGCCTCCCGCGCAGCATTTTTACCAGAGACGCCCGCTGCGCGCCAGCGCTGCGCCCGCCGCCCACACTACGCTTCGGCGTCACTTACTGGTTCTGGTTGTGCCTGTATGGGAGTTTTCGAAGCGGAGATGGGTTTCACCCGTTACCGAGGAACTGCTTCACTTCGGCGATCAACGGCTGCCAGCCGCGCATCTTCGGGAAGAAGCCGTCGGCTCCCACGCGCATCGCGTTGAGGCGGTCTTCCTCGTTGTCGGCGGCAGTCAGCAGCAGAATGGGGATCGAGCGAGTCGCCGGGCTGCTCTTCAACTGTGCGCAAACGTCATACCCGCTCAGCTCGCCCAGCCGAACATCCAGCAGGATCAGGTCGGGGCGCTGCGCGTCGACCATTCGCAGCGCCTGCGTGCCGCTGTTGGCGTGAACGACGGCATACCCGGCGCGCCTGACCACGGTTTCCATCAATTCCCGGTTCATCTGGTCATCATCGACGATCATGACGGTCTGCGGCATGGTGCTACCTGTGGGTTGGCAAATAATCGGGCTTCATTATAGTCAACTTCCCATGCTGCTGCTACTTGATCTGCCCCCTATTCCAAGTTAGAATAGGGGGCATGTACGCACAGACGCCTGACGAGACGGTTTTGGGGCTGCTGGCAGCAGAAGCCCGGCATGGTTATCAACTGATCGACTGCTTCCGCGACCCGGCGCAGTTTGGAAATGTCTGGTCGCTGGGCACCAGCAAGATTTACGCCGTCCTGAAGCGCCTCGACGCGCAGGGCATGATTACCGGGCGCAGCATCGATTCGCCCGACGCCCCGACGCGCGTCGAATACACCCTCACCCCGGCAGGCATCAACCGTCTCGAAGAATGGCTCACCGACCCGGAGCCAGCGTCCAGCGTGCGCCGCGTTCGCGTCGAATTCCTGAGCCGCCTCTATATTACCCGCCTGCTCGATATGCCCACCCGCGACATCGTTCGCACCCAGAAGGAAAGCTGCCAGCGCCGCCGTGACGCCCTGATTATCGACCGTGACTGTGCCGCGCCCGGTGTCGGTCGGCTGGCGCTTGAGCTGGAAGTCGCTCAATTGGACGCGATCCTCGACTGGATCGACCGCTGTGAGATTGTGCCGCCAAAGGAGTTTTCATGAAGTTCCGCGTTCTTTCCGTTTTTGTTCTGCTGCTGGCGCTTTGCGCGCTGAGCGTATCGGGGCAGGGCAGTCAAACCCTGACTATCTTCGCTGCTTCTTCGCTGACTGACGCTTTTGAAGAAATCGCGCTCGCCTTTGAGGGCGCAAACCCCGGCGTCGATGTCGTTTACAACTTCGGCGGCTCCTCGACGCTGGCGACCCAGCTTGCCGACGGCGCGCCTGCCGACGTGTTCGCCAGCGCCAACAACACCCAGATGACGAACGCCGTCAACGCCGGGCGCATCGGTGGCACGCCGCGCACCTTCGTCAAGAATCGCCTCGTGCTGATCGTCCCGGTAGATAACCCGGCAGGCATCGGCTCGCTCCATGATGTCGCTAACGCCGGCGTCAAGCTGGTGGTCGCCGTGCCTGGCGTACCCGTCCGCGACTACACCGACGCCATGCTGGAAAAGCTGGCTGCCGACCCCGCCTATGGCGAAGAGTATCGCGCGGCGGTGCTGGCGAATATCGTCTCCGAAGAAGAGAACGTCCGTCAGGTTTCGGCGAAAGTCGCGCTGGGCGAAGCCGATGCCGGCGTGGTCTATCGCTCCGACGTGACGCCCGATATCGCCGACGAGGTGATCGCGCTGCCCATTCCCGATGCCGTCAACACACTGGCGACGTACCCGATTGCCCTCACCGACAACCCGGCGAACCCGGAACTGGCGCAGGCGTTTGTCGATTATGTGCTCGGCGATGCCGGGCAGGACACGCTCGTCAAGTGGGGCTTCACCTCGATACGCATCCCGGCGCTGCCGTTGACCGTCTCGCTGCCGACCGATGGCACGGCGACGCTCGACGGGCAGGTGCTCAACCCGCTGACGCTCACCTCCGACTTCCTGCGCAGTGATTTCGCCGCCCATACGCTCGACGTGACGTACCTCAGCGGCGAGAACACCGTCACGACGTCGTATACCGGCGCGCTGCTGTGGGATATCATCGGTTCCGCGCAGTCCAACTTCAACGCCGACGTGAAGAATGACAAGATCAGCATGTATCTGGTGGTCACGGCGTCCGATGGCTATCAGGCGGTGATCGCGTGGGGCGAAGTCGACCCCGAATACGCCAACCAGCCGATTCTGCTTGCCTATGACGAGCAGGGACAGCCGCTTGCGGACGGTCTGACGCTGGTCGTTCCTAGCGACCAGCGCGGGAGCCGCTACGTACATGGCGTCGTCAACATCAGCCTGCGTGATGCGCCCACAGCCGCCAGTTAAACGACTACGCAGTGGGCTGGTCGCCGCTGCCGGAACGCTGGGGCTGCTGTTCCTGCTCGTTCCGGTTCTGGTTCTCCTGAGCCGCGCTGTTGGGACGTCGGTCGCTGATGAACTGCCTGCTGTCGGGCAGGCAGTTCTGCTCAGCTTCATCACGACTATCCTGACGGCGCTGCTCACGGTGCTGTTCGGCACGCCGCTGGCATACATGCTCGGACGGTGGCGTTTCCCGCTGCGCCGCACGCTGAACGTGATCGTCGAACTGCCGATCGTCCTGCCGCCCGCCGTCGCCGGGCTGGCGCTGCTCGTCACCTTCGGGCGGCGCGGCGCGCTCGGCGAAGCGCTCACGGCGATTGGCGTCACGCTGCCGTTCACGACGGCGGCGGTCGTCGTCGCCCAGACCTTTGTCTCCGCGCCGTTTTACATCCGGGCGGCGCAGCTAGGCTTTCAGGGGATTCCCCGCGAAATCGAAGATGCCGCTCGCGTCGATGGCGCGGAAGGGGTGTCGCTCTTTCGATTCGTCACACTGCCGCTGGCTCGCCGAAGCCTGGCTGCCGGGCTGGTGTTGAGCTGGGCGCGCGCGCTCGGCGAGTTCGGCGCGACCATCATGTTCGCGGGCAGCCTTCAGGGGCGCACGCAGACTATGCCGCTGCTGATCTACGGTATTTTCGAGCGCGACCTCAACGCCGCTATCTGGGCAGGCGCGATCCTGATCGGTATGGCGCTGCTGGCGCTGCTGCTTTCGCAGCGTTTGCGCCAGGACGACCTGCCGACCAGCGACGGCTACGTCTGATACTTCATCGTATCTGCAGAGCGCACCAGGGGCACAGGTGCAGCCTTCGGTTGCCAGGCTGTGCCCCTGAGATCGCATTGGTTAAACCAGTCGTTCAGCCTTCATCCGTCTGGCGCTCGATCTCCGACCAGTCGCGCCCGGCTTTGGTGGCTTCGCGCCGTGCCTTATATTCGTTTTCCCACACCGCGCCTTCGTCCGGGCGGATGTACGAGCCGTAGTGCCGCGCCCACACTTCCGTGAACTCCGCACCGAACAGCAGAATCTGGGCGGAGTAATACACCCACACCAGAATGATCGTCAGCGATCCCGCTGCCCCGAACACCGAGCCGATGTTCGCCCGCGACAGGTAAATGCCGACGGCGAACTGCCCGATGAACAGCAGCACCGCCGTGAACAGCGACCCGACTATCACGTCCCGCCACGCGATATCCACGTCCGGCAGCACCCGATACACCACCGCGATCAAGCCAGTCGAGATCGTCAGCGTCAGCACAAGCTGAATCGCCCGAATTGCCATCACGCTGCCGCCCGCCAGGGGTATGGTCGATGCGAACAGGTTGGTCGCCTTGAGGGTCGTCGTTACGCTGATACCGACCGTGCCGTTGCTGACCATCGTGCTGAGCGCCGTGTTGATGACCATCGTGCCCAGCAGCGCCACCGCCGCCAGCAGCACGATCCCGAACGACATCAGCCGGTTCTTGATCAACACCAGCGGCGACCGCCCCGGCTTGGCGCGCACTTCCCAGATTTTGTTGAGCGCGTTCTGAAGCTGGGCGAACATGCCCGACGCGCCCCATACGATGATCGACAGCCACACAATCGTCCCAATGGCGTCTGCCGACCGCGTCTCGCTGCGCAGCATCGAACGGATCAGATCCGCCGCCTGCTGCCCGACTGTGGTTTGCAGGTTGCTCACCAGCCCGCTTTCGAGCGTGTTCTGATCCATCACCAGCCCCAGCGCCAGCGAGATGATGATCAAGAGCGGCGAAAGCGAGAAGATCGCGTAGTATGCTAGCGACGCGGCGATATGAGCGCCGCCGTCTTCCATCCATTCGTGTACGGTTTCGCGGAATAGTACGGAGATACTTCTGAGCACCGTCATCGGACGCCGATTCCTTCTGTCCAGGTCAGGCTTTCCGTTTCGATTATACGTGCTTTTTTAGTCGCCAGGTGTGCCTGCTTATCGCCGCGCTTTGCCGAAGTGGTGTTGGCGGAGGGGGATATTCGCCTGAAGATGGACTGTGACTATTCACGCTCGTCGGGGTTACTGCACACGAGCACGGCATCGGCAGTTGCAGACTGCGAGGCACTGAAATGAGCGACCCGTATACCAAGCCCGAAATCATCGAGCGCCTGCGCGATATCCAGCATGAGGTTGCCGTCATCGTCGCCGCGATTCCGCCCGCGCGGTTTGACGCGGGCAGCGCCGAGTCGTGGTCGCCCGCTGGCTACCTCAAGCACCTGCTGCTGAGCGTGAAGCCGTTCGCCAAAGCCGTCACCTTCCCGCCGGATGCCCTCAAGCGGCGCTTCGGCTCCCCTGACCGTCCGATGCTACCTTACGCCGAACTGTGCGCGCGCTATCAGGCGCGGCTCGACGGCGGCATCCGCGCCGAAGACTACGAAGCCATCCTGCCGACCGCGTTTCGGATGCCCGATGACGCTGCCAACGTGCAAGCGTATCTGATTGATCTGTGGAATGAGGCGCACGACCGCATGATCGGCGGGCTGGATGTCTGGACAGAGGCGCATCTCGACGGCGTGGCAATTCTGCACCCGGCAATCGGCACGATCAGCGTGCGCGAGATGCTGTTCTTCACCATCTTCCATAATACGCTGCACTGGAACGACATCCGCGCCGCCGCCGGTATCGAGCAGCTATAGGGGCGCGCCCGGCGTCACCGCCACAAAATCCACCAGGCAGGCAGCACGAGCACGAACTCGACGGCGATAATCCGCGCCAGCGTCCGCAGTAGCTTCGGCTGCCCGGCTTCGCGGATTAACCGGTCGGTGCAGTAAATCAGCAGGATCAGCCCGACGAGTCCAAACACGATCACCCCGCACTGCTGCGCCAGGCTGATCACGTTGGCAGTCTCCAGCCGGGCTTTGGTGGTCGGCTGCGGGATCACCAGCCCCAGCCCCCAGATCAGCATATCGCGCAGCGCGAAGATGAGCAGCACGCTCAGCACCACCGTTGCCAGCCACAGCACGCCGGACAGCGCCAGCGCGGTCGGTCGTCGGTGAGTGAGTGGGTCGATTCGGTTCATGAGGCATTTCTCTTACAACGCGAGACCGAGGCGATTATACCATCCCACTGCTATATGCGGGACGTGGGTCGATGTGTGATGCTTCGAGCGACAAACCGCCATTCTGACCAATAAAAAAACCAGCTTCCTGAATGGGAAGCTGGTTTCAGTTTGCAGCGGGGGTGGGCTTAGCCCTTAATGACGCGAACCGCGCTCGCCTGCTTGCCCTTCTTGCCCTCGGTGATGTCAAACTCGACCTTGTCACCTTCGTTCAGCGAACGGAAACCGTCGCTCTGAATTTCCGAATAGTGGACGAACAGGTCGGCTCCACTTTCCGGGGTGATAAAGCCGTAGCCCTTTTCACCATTGAACCACTTGACAGTACCTTTGCTGCGCTGTGCCATTGTATTCGCTCCTGAATAATGGGGTTTGCCATAGCCTTCTTGTAGTCACACATCCCAGTTATTGCAGGAAGGTCACGCAGTACTCGCAGAGTGCGCAGAACGTCTTGCCATCGAGTCTGGCTGCTCAAGTGAGGTCTTATGGGTGCTCAACCAAAGCACCGATGTGGACGAGACACACACTGTCTACTAATTCCACATTGCTTGTACAGCATAACATGAGAAGCAATAAATGGCTAGTCCCTATTTTTCATCTGCCGGGATTCGCCTTTTCCCAGCACCGATAGCGCGCACCCTGCTTGCGGTACAGCGACATTATCGCCGCCCGCCTTTGCGGTGCAACTGGCGGCGCTTGCGCGCGAGGTCTTCCTTGCTGCGCTGGTAGGCGGCTTCCTTCGGGTTGACCGGCTTGGCTTCCGGCGTATCGCTATCGGCAGGTGGGGCTGCCTCGCTTTCCGGCGGCGCGACCGGCGTTTCGTTCTGTTTCGTCATCCTGTGCTCCTCTCCGAAACCGTTCCCGACGAGCGGTGATGGTTTGCGGGTCTCCGTGCTCCGCCGGATGCGCCGGTTGGCGTTTGGGCGGATGTGAAAACGACGCCGGTATTATACATCAAAATCTGTCAATGGATATTACGACGTGATCAAGTGGCTGAGAATCTATTACGTGCCAGCAGAGCCAGCAAACACGCCAGACCGCCAAGCAGCGGCGCAATCGGAACTGCCTTCTATGGCTCTAGCTTGCGTGGATAAAGTCTAGCACGAGTCGCGCTGCCTGCTCAGGGTATCCGAGCCAGGGAACATGCCCCGTCGGCAGCAGCTCCAGTTTGCTGTTCGGGATCGCATCACTCACTGCCCGCGCGGCATCCACGCCGCCTACCGGATCATGTTCGCCCCAGATTACGAGCGATGGCATGGCGAGCCGGGCGAGGTCTTCGGCGCGGATTTTCATGTCCGGCTTGAAGCCGCGAAAATTCAGGAACGCGGCGTACTCGGCGCGAGTCGTCTTGGACGCAACCGGATCGCGACTGCTGGCTGCCATCGCCTCAATAAGCGCCGGATATTTGACGATGGTGTCCTTTTCGCCCATCATGCCCATCATCTGCACGACCATGCTTTCGTTGGCGGGCATGAGCGACATGAGATCCCCGATGATCGGCGTCACCATAACTCGCAGCACGATCTGCGCATTGGTTTTGGGCAGCAGCGGCGCTGACCCCATAATGATGAGGCGCTGTACCCGATCAGGATGGGTCAGCGCATACCAGATCGCCCACACGCCGCCCCCTGAACTGCCGGCAAGCGTAATCTGGTCGATCCCAAGCTTGTCCAGAATTTGATCCATTACGTCGACAGCCGTTGCTCGATAGCCTTTGGGGCGAGGGTCAACCGGATCGCTCAGACCATACCCGGGGCGGTCGGGAACGATGGTGCGGATACCGTCGAGATAGCTGATAAGCGGCAGCAGCGAGTTCGCTGCCGCGCCGCCGCCGTGCAGAAAAAACAGCGGGTGACCCGTTCCTGCCTCGATGACATGAATCTTCGTGCCCGCGCCAATGGTGATGAATTTGCTTTCCGCCGGCGACTCATTGAGCATACACGCGTAAATGTTGGCGACCGCATCCGGGTGTGTCGATTTTCCCAACCGAGCCTCCCTTGATTTGCGTAACAGCGTACCACAACTTTCCGACGAGAAGGCAAGGGCTTCCGCCGCGCCCCGATCTTGATACTTTCCTGATGCTCTGCTCGCGCTTATTGACACTTTCCTGAGAGTCGGTCTGATAGCATTCAGTCTGAAATCATCATGATGAGGCGATTCTTGGATTCGCCCCGTCGGATGCACAGTCGTGGGGGGAATTCGCCTCACATTCGAGTGGATAAGGACTGCTGAATGCAGAAAATCAACGTAAGCCGCCTGTTGATCGGCAAGCCGCTGGAGACCAAAGCGCTGCCGGAACAGGCGATCAGCAAGCCGGTCGGCTTGGCGGTGTTCGCGTCGGACGCGCTGTCATCGACGGCTTACGCTACCCAGGAAATGTTGATCATTCTCTCGCTGGCGGGTGGCGGCGCCGTCCTGCTGGGTATCTCGATCCCGCTGGCGATTGCGATCGCGGCGCTGCTGGTCATCGTCACGCTGTCGTACCGCCAGACGATTTACGCCTACCCGAACGGCGGCGGCGCGTATATTGTCGCGCGCGACAACCTGGGCGAGCTTCCGGCGCAGGTCGCCGGGGCAGCGCTGCTGACCGACTACATTCTGACGGTCGCCGTCAGCATTTCGGCGGGCGTTGAGCAGATCACCTCCGGCTTTCAGGGCTTGATCCCGTACCGCACCGAGATCGCCGTCGGCGTGATCATCCTGATGACCATCGTCAATCTGCGCGGCGTCAAGGAGAGCGGACGGGTGTTCGCCGTGCCGACGTACTTCTTCCTGGGCATGATGTTCCTCACGCTCGGCATCGGCTTCTTTCGCTATTTCACCGGGTCGCTCGGCGTCATCGAAGGTGTCGAGGCGATGCGCCATTCCGTGCTGGAGCCGCTGACGCTGTTTCTCATCCTGCGGGCGTTTTCCAGCGGCTGCACGGCGCTCACCGGCATCGAGGCGATTTCCAACGGCATCACTGCTTTCAAGACGCCGCGCAGCCACAACGCCGCCATCACGCTGATCTGGATGAGCAGCATTCTGATCGGGCTGTTTCTCGGCATCACTTTCCTGGCTCACCAGATCGCTGCGCAGCCGAGCGAGGTGGAAACCGTCATCTCGCAGTTGGGGCGCGCCGTCTTCGGCGACGGCAACCTGCTGTATTTCATGGTGCTGGCGGGCACGGCGCTCATCCTGTTGATGGCTGCCAACACCAGCTATGCCGACTTCCCCCGGCTCGCCGCGCTGCACGCCGGCGACGGCTTCCTGCCGCGCCAATTGACCTATCGCGGTGGGCGGCTGGTGTTCGCCTGGGGGATCGTCGCGCTGGCGGTCGCCGCTTCGACGCTGGTCATCTTCGCCGGGGCGAACACGACCGCGCTGATCCCGCTGTATGCGATTGGCGTATTTCTGAGCTTTACTATCTCGCAGACCGGCATGGTCGTGCGCCTGCGCAAGATCGGCAAGCTGAAGCCCGGCGAGAAGATTCACGGCTTGGAGACCGAGCTTGAATACGACCCACACTGGAAGCGCCACCTGATCATCAGCGCGGTGGGCGCAGGCTGTACGTTCGTCGTGCTGCTGATCTTCGCCGTCACCAAGTTTTCCAGCGGCGCGTGGATCGTCGTCATCCTGATTCCGACGCTGGTGTTCATCTTCTTCCGCATCCACTACCACTACAAGGATGTCGCCCGCAGCCTGAGCCTGCGCGGCAAGCGCCCGGAGCTTCAGAAGCACCCGGTTCGCACGCTGATTCTGGTGGACGACGTACATGCCGAAACCGTGCGCATGGTCGATTTCGCCAAGTCGCTCGACCACCCGTGGCAGGCGGTTCACGTCGGCATTCACCCCGAAAAAGCCGAAATCGTCCGGCAGAAGTGGCAGGAGCGCATCGGCGAGGGCGATCTGGTGATTCTCGGATCGCCATACCGGATGCTGGTCGAGCCGATCAAGGAATATATCGAAGCCATCCAGCAGGAGATTCCCGGCTGCTTCGTCCATGTGATCATGGGGCAGTTGGTCATGAACAACTTCTGGCAGCAGGCGCTTCACCAGAACAGCGCGTTCATCTTCAACCTGGCGCTCAGCGGCATGGAGCGTGTGGTGGTCACCAGCGTGCCGTACCAGATTCGCCGCGCGCAGGAAGCGGTCGATATGCCGGTGGTCGAAAACGCCGCGGGCTGGGGTGCCGTCGAAGAAGCTGCCTCGATGTAAACGCGGCGCGTCATATGCAGGAAAATGGCGGACTGGTCTGAAGTCCGCCGTTTTTGTTTATGGTGGGAAGCCTGAAGTTCAGCCGTGCTGCCGGAGCGTGCCGAAACGCCGCGCGGACACGACCGCCTGCGCCGGCTGGTCGAGCGTGTGCAGCGCGCAGCCGAGCCGCTCAAGCTGGCGGCGCAAATCCCATACCTGGTACTGATGCCACATCGGCAGAATGCTTTCGGGGATGCAGGCGAAGACAGCTTGCGCCTGGTACATTTCCGCCGCTTCGACCAGCGCGCCGATCAGCGTCACATACTGCATCGACTGCAGGCGCAGCTCGACGCCGTAGCTGGCGGCAATCGCCTTGTACCGCCACACTCGCTCGCTGTCTTTCGCCGAAAGCTCAAAACCGAATGGCGTCCCCAGCCAACTGTAGTGCTGGGGCTGAATCAGCCTGAGCAGGATGAGGTCAGCATCGCTGGTGCGCGCCACTGCGCACGCCAGATGCAGCGCTGCTTCTGCCCACTGGGGTTTCGCCATCTGCACCATAAACGTCGTCATGTAGCCCATCTCCGCGTAATGATTCTATCTGTCCAGAGTTTACGCCGGAGGGCATCAAGATGGGGTCAAGGCTTCGCGGGTGGACGTAAAGGTTGTATCAAGATTCGATGGTGACGAACCGGTAGCCGACGCCCGGCTCGTTGAGGATGTAGCGGACGTTGCGGGTAGGATTTTCCCCCAGCTTCTTGCGAATCTGGTTGACGAAGACGCGCACGTAATGATCCATATCGCTGTACTCCGTTCCCCACACCTCGTGGAGAATCTGGCGGTGGGTGAGAACTTTGCCCGCGTTGGTCGCCAGCAGGCGCAGCAGGTCGTATTCCTTCGGCGTCAGGTGGACTTCGCTGCCTTCGACATAAACGTGGCGGTTCACGAGATCGATCCGCAAATCGCCGGTTACGATCTCGGTCTGCTGCTTTGCCGTCGGTTCTTCCCCGACCCGCCGCAGCACCGCCTGAATCCGCGCCCGCAGTTCTTCAATGCCGAACGGCTTGGTCAGGTAATCGTCCGCGCCGGCGTCGAGCGCCGTCACTTTGGTTTTCTCGTCGCCGCGCACCGACAGCATGATGATCGGTGTCTTCGTCCATTCGCGCAGCGAGCGGCACACGTCCAGACCGTTGGGACCTGCGCCCAGCGCGATATCGAGGATGATCACATCCGGCGTTTGCTGCGCCGTGTCGATCAGCGCTTCCTGCGCGTTGGACGCCAGCAGCACCTGATAGCCGTATGCCGCCAGCCCGGTTTTCAGCAGCCGGCGAATCTGCGGCTCGTCGTCAACCACCAGAATTTTCATGCACGCTCCTTTCAAGCGGCAGGGCAAAGGTGAAAGTCGCGCCCCCACCGGGCGTTTCGTCGACCCACAGCCGCCCGTGATGCGCCTCGATGATGCCTTTGGCGATGGGCAGTCCTAAGCCGATATGCCCGTCTTTCCCGGCGTGGAACGGCTCCATGATCTGCTCACTTTCTTCCGGCGAGATGTTCGCGCCGTGATTGGCGATTCGCACCTGCGCTTCCTGCTGCCGGTAGCTGCCGCTGATTTCGATCCGGCGTCCCGGTGGCTCGTAGCGCAGAGCGTTGTCGACCAGATTGGTCAGCGCCTGCAGGATCAGCCCATAGTCGAACGGCACCAGCGGCATATCATCCGGGAAGATGATTTTGATACGTTCCTGCTTCAGCCGCTGGTACGCTCGCGCGGCGACATCCCCGACCACTTCTTCGAGGTCGTTCAGGCGAATATCCAACTGAAGCGCCCCGGCGCGCAGCCGCGACAGGTCGAGCAGGTTGCCGACCATCGCGTCCAGTTCGTCGGCTTCCGTCTCGACGGCTTCCAGCATCTCGATGCGTTCGGCTTCCGGCAGCGCGTCGTTCAGCGTGCGCAGGTTGTGCGCCGATGTCTTGATGATGGTGATCGGCGTCCGAAGGTCGTGCGAGACGGCGTGGAGCAGGGCGGTCTTGAGCTTGTCGGCTTCCTCAAACGTGCGGCTCATGCGCGCCCGCTCGACCAGGTCGATGCGGTGCAGCGCCATCGCCGCCTGGTTGGCGCAGGTTTCCAGCAGCCGGAACTGCACGGGCGTCAGCCGGTGGTCGAACGAGGCGTGCAGCGTGCCATAGATGCTGCTGTCGGTGCGCAGCAGCAGGTAATAATTCGTCTCGTGGCTGGCGGGCAGGGCGTGTTCGCCGGGCAGAACCTGGGCGTGGGCGGCGCGCAGGTCTTCGCGCACCGTCCGGGCGATTGCTTTGTAAACGCCTTCGGTCGTCGTGAGCTGGTTGAAAGCGCTCGTCATCCTGAACAGAATCATCTGCTCCTGGGCGCGCTGGCGTGCGGTTTCGGCTTCGCTGCGGGCGCGGGCGGCAAGCTGCCCGGTCAGCGTCGCTACGATCAGGTAGATGATCAGGTCGGGTAGTTCGCGCGGGTCGGAGATCAGGAAGGTGTACAACGGCTGGACGAGGAAGAAGTTGAAGCAGCCGAAGCTGAGCACCGCCGCGAACAGCGATGGCTTTGTGCCGCGCTGGATGGCGATGATCATCACCGCCAGCAGGTAAGCCAGCGAGAAATTGGCAACCGTGAGCGTGTCGCGCGCCAGCCACAGCGCCAGCGTGACCGCCGCGATCAGCAGGGTTGCATAGCCAAAGTCCCAGGCACCTCGTTTCACACTGTTATTGTATCCCCGAACGCCTTGCGCCGGGAGGTGGGGTCGCTGTGCCGGAACGGCTCCGCGCTACAAATCGTCGCCCTTAAGCTGCGTCCTGTAGTCCGGCGTATAGACTCCGTTCTGTCCCAGCAGCAGGTTCAACTGTCCGCTGTGCTCCTGAACGTGGCGCAGATTGTAAATTAGCAGTTCCAGAAAGCTGCATTCGCCCCAGCTAAACCGGCATATTCGGTGCGCCGTCTCGTCGGTCAGCGCGGCGATGGTTGCGCGACAGCGCGCCCGGCAGTCGGCGGCGTAGCGCAGGAGTTCCGCTTTCGTGTAGGCGCGCTCCGGCATCGGACCGTTGTCGTCCTGCTCGATCAGCGTGAATGGCGGCGGGGGCAGGAAGCCTTCCTCCGCGCCCGTGAGGTAGAGGTCGAGCCAGAACAGCGTATGATAGGCGCGATACCAGAACTGCGAGAATTCCGGCTGCTCGCCGGGGTGAATCCACAGGCGAGCGTGCCACAATTCGTCGGGGCAGGCGCGCAGGGTGTTCACGAGATAATCAATCGTCGCCCCGAACTGCCGCCAGATGCTGTTCTTGAGGGTCGTATCCACCGGAATGCTCCATTCTGATCGCTGGACAAAGCGGTTTTCATGCGCCCGCACTTTTCCTGTCGCAGGCATCTCAAAGTTCGAACCGACCCGAAGCACCTGCTAAACTAGGTGCTTGCGCATATTTTAGATGTCATTCGAGGCGAGTCTGTGAAGTCACGAAGCCCCAGGCTGGAGACGACTTTCTACCGCAGGCGTTCGATTCTGCGCCAACGCGATCTCGTTCGGCTGACCGCGAGCATGAAGCGGCTCGGAGACGACCTTCAGACGCCGGTCACCGTCGAGACCGCGAACCCGTCTGTCGTCGCTCTGGCGCAGGTGCTCGAAGAAACGCGCTGCCGGTTATCACAGCAGGTGCAGGCACTTGCCGAGGCGCGACAGTGGTCGGAAATGCTGATTCAGTCGGTCACCGAAGGCATCATCACCTGTGACGCGAGTTGGCGTGTGGTGGCTTTCAGCGAAGGCGCGGCGCGGATCACCGGTTGGGATCGTGAAGCGGCGCTGGGGAAGCCGCTGGACGCGGTGCTGCCGCTGACGGCGGAAGCCGGGCATCTCGGCGATCTGCTGCCACCCGACGGCGCACGCCGTTCCGTGACCGTGCGTGACCGGGGTGGCGCGGCAATCCCGCTGGCGGTGGCGCGTGCCGTGTCCACCAACGAAGGGCTGGTCACGATTGTGATCCGAGACATCTCCGAAGAGACTTCGCGGCGCAGAACACAATCCGTTTTTCTGGCGAATATGTCGCACGAGTTTCGCACGCCGCTGGCAGGTATGGAAGCGTCGGTCGAGGTGCTTCAGAAAAACCTGGACACATTTTCGACTGCCGAAACGCGGCAGTTGGTCAGCTCGATACACCTGAGCCTGTCGATGCTGCACCAGTTGATCGACAATCTGCTGGAGAGCAGTAAGCTGGAAGCGCATCATTTTGCCCTCAAC
>JADLHH010000428.1 GCA_020848855.1 Anaerolineae bacterium
GACGCCTACCGCATCCGCCGCGACGACCTCGAACAGATGGCGGGTGACCTCTCCCAGTCGCTTCAGCGCGTCACGCTCGGTATCGGCGGCTTGGCGTCTGAGCTGAGCGCCGACCTGCTTGACGCGGCGTACCAGCGCATGGCGGCGGGTTTCGACAAGACGCACGGCGGTTTCGGTGGCGCGCCCAAGTTCCCGCAGCCGATGAATCTTGAATTTCTGCTGCGAACGTATTCCCGTAACGGCGATCAGGCGGCGCTCGATCACGTCGTAGTGACGCTGCGCAAGATGGCGCGCGGCGGCATCTACGACCAGCTTGGCGGTGGCTTCCACCGCTACAGCGTCGATGCCGTGTGGCTGGTTCCGCACTTCGAGAAGATGCTGTACGACAACGCCCAGTTGAGCCGGGTGTATCTGCACGCCTGGCAGGTCACCCGCGACGACTTCTTCAGGATGATCGCCGAGGAAATCTACGACTACATCCTGCGCGAGATGACCGCGCCCGAAGGCGGCTTCTACAGCACCACCGATGCCGACAGCGAGGGTGAAGAGGGCAGGTTCTTCGTGTGGACGCGGGACGAGCTTCAGGATTTGCTCGGCGCGGATTCGCACGTCGCCATCGAATACTGGGGCGTGACCGCGCGCGGCAATTTCGAGGGTGCGAACATCCTGTCGGTGCCCAACGACGATGCCGTGATCGCCGGGCGGTTGGGCATCACCGTCGATGAGTTGAAAGCGAAGCTGGCAGCGCTCAAGGACACGCTCTATGCTGCTCGCACCCATCGCGTTCATCCCGGTCTGGACGACAAAATCGTCACGGCGTGGAACGGTTTGATGCTCGCCAGCCTGAGCGAAGCGGCGCGCGTTTTCAAGCGGGCAGATTATTATGACGCGGCGCTGCGCTGCGGCGAATTTCTGGTCGAGCGGCTCATGACCGCCGACGCTCGTCTGCTGCGCACCTATAAGGACGGGCAGGCGAAGATCGATGCCTATCTCGAAGACTACGCTGCGCTGATCGACGCCTTCCTCGAACTGTACCAGACCACGTTTGACGAGCGCTGGTTCGACCACGCCCGCCGCCTCGCCGACAGGGTGTTGAGCCGCTTCCGCGCTCCCGACGGCGGTTTCTTCGACACCAGCGACGATCACGAGAGCCTGATCGCCCGACCGCGCGGCTTGCAGGACAACGCCACGCCCGCCGGCAGCTCGCTGATCGCGCGCGGCTTGATCGAGCTGACCGCCTACACAGGCAATGCCGACTACATCGACGCGGCGACCGGAGCGCTGCGGCTGCTGACTGCCGCTATGCGCGAGTACCCGCAGGCGTTCGGCGAAGCGCTCAACGCCGTCGATATGGCGGTGCAGGGCGTCGCCGAGATCGCCATCGTCGGCGCGCCCGACGACCCGGCGACCCAGGCGCTGATCGATACGGCGCAGCAGCCGTACCGCCCCAACGCGATCACGGCGCTCGCTCCGGTGAACGTGGACGGCGAAGCGAATATCCCGCTGCTCAGCTACCGGGTGATGCGCGGCGGCGCGCCGACGGTCTACGTCTGCCGCCATTTCGCCTGCCAGATGCCCGTCACGACGCCAGACGCGATGGAAAAGCTGCTGGCGGACGCATGAGACAGGCGGTTAGGGTTTCGGCGGTCCTGCGGTAATTCGCTCGCGCATCGCGTCCACCTGCCACGAGCCGTCGGGGGCAATCCCGCCGTAGCCCCATGGGCTGACATTTTCGACCCACCACGTCGCTCCGACCTCGGCATACGGCTTTACGATTGCATTTGCATGGTGAAGATCGGTCGGCGTTGCACCTGCACACACAACATCGAACGGCGCGTCGCTCCTGCGCTCGCTCTTGATGAAGGCGATCAGCCTGGCATACTCTTCGGGCGGCATCATTTCGCTGCCCTGGGCTTCTGCCCACATCGGAAATACGCCATCCCAGCGGGCTGCCCGCCGGAACGGCGCTTTGTTGGGCCACGTTCCCGCCGTCCAGATGGGAATTCGAGGCTTCTGTACCGGAGCCGGAAGGAACAACGCATTTTCGACGTGGTAATGCTGCCCGCTGAAGCTGAACGGATGCTGGCTCCACAGCCCGGTAATCACTTCCAGGCTCTCGTCGAGCATGGCGGCACGGACTTTCGCATCGCCCGAGTCGCCCAGGTCTTCAAATTCCTCTGGCGACGCGCCCAGCCCAACGCCGCAGATCAGCCTGCCGTGCGAAAGCCGGTCGAGCGACAGAGCCTCGCGCGCATATTTCGCCGGGCGGCGGCGTGCCAGCGGCGTGATCAAAGCGCCGAAGCGGACGTGTTGGGTTGCCAGGGCAATCGCTGTCAGCGCGACCTGTGTATCGACGACGTTATCCGCGCCGGTCTCCTCGGCGTTTTCTGCGCCGAATCCCGTGAGCTGATCCCAGATGAAAAACCCGTCCCAGCCCGCCTGTTCGGTCATCCGGGCGAGTTCACTCACCATGCGGGCATCGCCAAACGGTCCAAAGATCGGGACGTAAATCGCAAACTGCATGATCTGTCTCCTCTATGCGTTTCTGAACGCTGGAATGAACTGTTCGATGATGCGCGCAGCGACGATTCCAGCATCATCATAGAGGGTTCTGTGCCCAATCAGCAACCCTGGTGTGAGGCAGGGGTACTGCACGGGGATACCGCCCGGCTTGCAGCGCAGGCACGCGCCCGTATGTGGACGTGCTATGTCCCGCTAACGACCTGCTGCACGCGGTACTTCACAATTTCGCGCACCAGATCGTATGGGATCGGCTGGCTGAGCGGGAACTGGATCGCGCCCTTGCTGGTCTTGTACGGCGAAAGCTGTTCCGCGAAGGCTTCGATCACCGCCGGGGTGGGGTAGAAGCCGATGTGCTGTGTGAATGCCCCATACTGCACGAGGTTCTTCTTCTGTCGGAAGCCGGGCACACCGTAGGTCATGACTTCTTCGGCTTGCGGCGCGGCTTCGCGGATGACCCGGCGCATCTCGCGCAGGATCGCCTGCACGTCGTCAGGTTGCGCGGCGATATAGGCGTCAATTTCGGCGGTCGCTTGCTTCGCATCCATAGCGTTTCATCCCTTGAACGGTTACTCTATAATCATAACCTGAATTTACGCAGAATGCGAACAAATGTTTGATTCCGCGCAATCGCCACAGGAATACTTTCGCCTCATCCTGCTGACCGTCGTCGGGCAGGCGTTCGGCGCGGCGGGCTATGCGCTGGACGAGCGCCCGATGCAGTGGGCGGGCGGCTTGTTCCGCTTCGTCAACCCGACCGACGCCGGGCAGCACGTCATCGAATACCAGTTGCTCGCCTATGCCGAGGACATGCCCTCGCGCTTCCGCGTCAGCCTCACCCGTGCCGACGGCGCGCGCCGGACGCTCAGCGCGCTGGTGGTCGAAGATTTCGACGTGCCCATCCTGCCGTCCGCCGATCACTGGTGGCAGTTCCGCGACGTGACCGAACTGGGCAGGGCGCTGGCGGAAGCCGGACATCTCGCCATCGGCTACGCGCTGCCCTGGCTTTCGGGCGGTGTATTACCCAGCGATCTCCCTACGAACTATTGACGAGGGCATCCCTGACTTGCATAATGCCGCTATGATCAACCGAACCCGACTTGTCCCGCTCGCCGCACTGTTGTTCGTGGCGGGCTGCAACCTGAACGAACAGCCGCCGACTTACGTGATCGTCACCAGCGCGCCGACCGCCACCGACGCGCCGCCGCCGACCGCGACCATTGCCCCCACGCCAACCGTCTCGCCGGAGGTCATCCTGCGGCTGGGCGACCGTTACCTGCTCAACGGCTACTTCGAAAATGCCGCCGCCGCCTACCAGACGCTGGTCAACCAGCCCGACACCCCCCCCGACGATGTCGCCGCCGCCGCTTACGGCATGGGGCAGGCTGCCGTGCGCGAAGGCTTGTACGCCGAAGCCGTCGATGCGCTCACGACCTTCATCGACCAGTTCCCGCAGGACGACCGCTACGCCCAGGCGCACTACCTGCGCGGCGATGCCTACCTCGGCTTATCCCAATGGGCGGAAGCGATCAGCGATTTTCAGACGTATCTGAGCCTGCGCCCCGGCTTGGTCGATAGCTATGCCTACGAGCGCATCGGCGACGCGCAGCTTGCGCTGGGGCAGATGGACGCGGCGCTCGCCAGCTACGGTCAGGCGGCGGACGCCAGTCGGGGCTTAGTGCCGCAGCTTGCCCTGCGCGAGCGGGTGGCGCAGGTGTACGCCAACGCCGAACGTCCCGCCGACGCCGTCGCCCAGTACGACGCCATCCTCGAAGTCGCCCAGAACGCGCCCTACCGCGCCAGCATCGCTTTCGCCGCTGCCCAGACGGTCATGGACTCCGGCGACACCCAGAACGGGCTGGTGCGCATGATGCAGGTCTTCACCAACTATCCCGACCGCCCCGAAGCGTATCAGGCGATGACCATTCTGCTCGATCACGGCGTCACGCTGGACGATTTGCAGCGCGGGCGGGTTGCCTATAGCTATGGCGATTATCAGGCGGCGATTGAAGCGCTCAACAACTATGCGTCGGCGAACACGATTGACGAAATCCCGGCGGAACTCAACCTGATGCTGGGGC
>JADLHH010000429.1 GCA_020848855.1 Anaerolineae bacterium
GGCGACCCCGTTAACATGGACCCGGCTGCCACCAGCAACGCTACGATCATCTCCTACCGCGACGCTGGTGTTGCCGAGAATGACATTACCTTCACAATTGACGTGGTGACCGGCGACGCCGACGACCTGCTGGAGGACGGCGAACTGTTCGAAATCACGGCGACTATCCCGGCTGGCTCGGTACTCCTGACCGCCGGGACAGCGACCAACGCGCCCTTCACGCTGGAAGTCAAGCCCCCGACGGGCGGCGTCCTGCAAATCAACCGCACCACGCCCGCTTCGCTCGACACGGTCACCGAACTGCGGTAAGTAACGACCTGTCATCTCACAGACGAGCGGCTGAGTATACTCAGCCGCTCGTCTTATTTTTCCGTTACTTTGACAACCGACGTTCTCAGACCCCAGCGGCGATCAGAGGAAGGGTATCCGTTTGTCGCAGGCATCCCACGCCCTTTTTTGTCTCCTTCAGCGCGGAAATCATCCAGAATTGACGGCGTTCCCAGCAGTTTTTTTATTCCGAGAATAACGATCCGCCCCAATCATGAAATAATTGTGAAAAGGTAGAAGCTTAACTATTTAGCAAGGGTAACGAGATTATTGGTAAGGAGTAATTCGAAAACGACATAGTCAACGACGAGAGGATGAATACAATGCACGGTTGGTCGAAGTTCAACAAGAATGAAAGTGGTCAGGCAGCGCTCGAAGCCGCCATCATCCTGATCGCTTTCGTAGTCGTGGCGTCGGTCTTCGCCTTCGCCATTCTGTCCGCCGGTACCGCTTCGACGGAAAAGGGCGAGGCAGCCATCTACGCCGGTCTGGAAGGCGTCCAGTCCTCGATGCAGCTCAAGGGCGCCGTCCTTGCCAATGATACTGGCACCGACGGCGACGTGGATAACGTCGTGTTCACCGTGTCGCTGGTCGCCGGCGGCGACCCCGTTAACATGGACCCGGCTGCCACCAGCGATGCTACCATCATCTCCTACCGCGACGCCGGCATTGCCGACAACGACATTACCTTCACAATTGACGTGGTGACCGGCGACGCCGACAACCTGCTGGAAGACGGCGAACTGTTCGAAATCACGGCTACCATTCCTTCCACCGCGGTGATTGCCGCCGCTGCGACGGCGATCAACGCGCCATTCACGCTGGAAGTCAAGCCCCCGACGGGCGGCGTCCTGCAAATCAACCGCACCACGCCCGCTTCGCTCGACACGGTCACTGAACTGCGGTAATCGCGGCAAGACCTTCGCAGCAACAACCCGGAGGACGGCTGAACAGCCGCCCTCCGACTTTCTTCATCATTACAAACCCGAATTGACCATAAAATAATACAAGAAGCACACGCCGCGACGTAGGCAGGCATCACACTTCAGGCAGCGGTCTGTTGGCATGTATCCGCTGGAGACGTATGACCAAATTATCGAAAAAAGCCTTTGTTGATATGCTGAACGTGAAATAAGCTGAATCCGCTGTGGGAACAAGCACAGAACAACGGAAAGTGGAGGTCAACGCATGAATCTGGAACAGAGAGTTCAGGTGCTGGAGCAGGAAGTACAGCTCCTTAAGGCACAGATTCAGGCGACACTGCTCGACATGCAGGAGCAACTGCTGAACGCGAAATATCCGATCCTGCGCGCCGAAGAACCGGTGAGCGCTGCCCCGGCGCCCGCAGCCGCACCCGCCGCGAGCGCATCGCCCGTTCGGCGCGTGGTGCTGACAGAACCGGAGCCGGAAGAAGCGCCGGTCGACGTGCGTCCGGCGCGGTCGCCGGCGGCGCACATTTCCGACGATGTCGACGTGGTTCCGGCGGCGGTCAAGGTGCGTTCGAACAGTTACCCTTTCGCGCCGGCTGCCGAGCCACCCGGCTTCAATGCCGCCGACTGGGAAGATGAGGAATATGAGCAGCCGCGCGCGTCGCGCGTCGCGGAAGCGCCGAAACCCCGGCGCGGCAAGTGGGAAGAGGAAGAGTACGGTCAGCCGCGCCAGCCGCGCATCACCGAACCGCCGATGCCCGCCGACGACGAGGCTGCCCGCGACTGGATCGAGCTTGAGAACTGGGTCAGCCAGAAGGTTGAAAAGCTGGGCATCAACCGCACCCGCGAACTGATCAACCTGTACACGCGGCAGGAGCGGTTCTCGCGGCAGGAACGCGAACTGCTGCTCCAGTTCGTGAGCATTTACGACGGCACATCCAAACCGGCGAGCGCTCAACAATCGAAGGCGGCAGCCGCCCGCTCGTCCGCGCCCGCCGAGCGCCCCAGCATCGTGCCGCAGACCCGCGCCGTCGTCGAGGAGATTCGCAACGAACTGCGGCAGAAACGCAACGCCGCCAAGAACAAGACCGAAACCTACCCGCTCAGCGAGCAGCAGGAGCTTGTGATGCGCCTGATCGCCGGTATTCTGAACGCGGGCGACGATGATGAATCGTCCAAGCACAGCTTTTAGGATCGCGGATACAGCATGGATAAGGCGATTACCACTGCGCTTTTTATCGTCGTCAGCATGATCCTGGTGATCATGCTGTTCAACGCCGTCTACCCGGCGGTTCAGCAGGGCAGCGATGCCGTGACCAGCATGGCATACGATGTCTCGGACCGGATGCGACACCAGTTTTCGGTCATTCACGCCAGCGCGGAACTGCCCGACGGCGTGTTGTGGCAGGACAGCAACAGCAACGGGCAGTACGATGTTTTCGCATGGTTGAAGAACACGGGCGAAGTCCGAATCCCGGCGCTTGACCGGCTGGACGTGTTCTTTGGGCGCGAGGGCAATTTCGTGCGCATCCCGTACAAGGTTGACGCCAGCACGCCCTACCCCAACTGGACGTGGTCAGTCGAGAACGATACCGAGTGGGTTCCGACGGCGACGCTGCAAATCGTCGTCCATTACCAGGTCGCGCTGTCGACCGGGCGCTATTACCTGAAGGTGACGCTGCCGAACGGCATGTCGAGCGATTACTTCCTGGGAATTTGAAACATGGAACAGATCGTCGTCGCCGTCATCCTCATCTTTCTCCTGTTGTTCGGCGTGCTCACCCTGACGAATGCATTCATTCAGGCGCAGTCGACGCTGGAAGTTTCGTGGGAAGCGATGAACAACCGGGCGAGTGAAATCAGCAACACCGCGATTTCGCCGGTCGAGATGCGTATCCTCAACAGCGGCACCGAGCTTGAGTTGACGATTCGCAACAGCGGCGCGACCAAGCTGGCAGATTTCGACCGCTGGGACGTGTTCACTGAATATTACGAAGATGGCGGAAGCGACCCGGTGTATCACGGGGGGCGGCTGGCGTACCAGGATGCCAGCCCATCCAGCAACCAGTGGACGGAAGCCGCGCTCTACATTGATAAAGACAACGACATCGCCGAAAGCTACGACCCGGACATCTTCAACCCCGGCGAGGAAATGACCCTGCAACTGCTGGTATCGCCGGCGGTTGGCGTCGGGCAAGCGGCGCGCGTGACCGTCACGACCCAGAACGGCATCACCACGTCGCTGGTGGCGACGCGCAACGTCCCGCCGTCACTCACGGTGGAGACCGGTCTGAAGATCGCAGCGGGCGGCGGCGCGGTGATCACGTCCGACATGCTGCTGGCGGAAGACCCGGATAACGACACGGACGAACTGGTGTACACCATCGTCACACCGCCAGCGAACGGGATGCTCACTTTCGACGATCAGGGTGTCCAAACGCCGATCACCGAATTCACGCAGGCGCAGATTGACGCGCGGCAGATCGTTTACACGCACGTTGGCGACCAGCCGGACAGCTTCACGTTCACGCTGTCCGACGGCATCGACACGGTTGACCCGCTGCCGGCGTTCACGATCACGCTTGACGAGACGCCGGTGCTGGATACGCCGTATCCGTCGATCAGCCTGCCGGCGATGACGACCCAAAACATCACCAGCGCCGACCTGCGCACCAGCGATCTCGACGATTCGGCGGAAAACCTGGTTTACACCGTCACGCAACTGCCGTCGGACGGGTTTCTGAGCCTGGGCGCGACCTTCACCCAGCAGCAGATCAACGACGGCGCACTCAGCTACACCCATACCGGGACAGACGCCGACCTGTTCAAGTTCGTCGTTTCGGATGGATA
>JADLHH010000430.1 GCA_020848855.1 Anaerolineae bacterium
CCGATGATCGTCACGACTGGCAGCAGCGCGTTTCGCACCGCATGACCGATGACGACGCTAAATTCGCGCAAGCCCTTCGAGCGCGCGGTACGCACGTAGTCCTGCCCCAGCGTTTCGAGCACGCTGGATCGGGTCATACGGGCGATAATCGCCATCGGGATCGTGCCGACCGCGACGGCGGGCAGAATGAGGTGGCGCAGCGCGGCAAGCAGCAGGTCGCCGTTCAGCGTCAGCACCGCGTTCAGAAGATTCAGGCGCGAAATGAACACCATAAAATTGCTGGGGGAAGCGCCGTTCTGCACAAGATTCCACACTTCGTAGAAGGGGACAGGCTGGTAGCCTGCGGGCAAGCGCCCGGACGGCGGCAGCGCGAACGGTGTGTCTTTCAGAATCACGGCGAAAATGTACGCCAGCATCAAGCCGAGCCAGAACACGGGCATCGAAACGCCCACGTTCGCACCGACCATCGTGCCCACGTCCAGCGCGGAATTGCGCTTGTACGCCGAAATAATGCCGAGCGGGATACCGAGCGCGACCGCGAACGCCATCGCCGCCAAGCCCAGTTCCATTGTGACGGGCAGGCGCTCGGAGAGCAGGTCGACAATCGTGCGGGAATAGCGCAGGGACTCGCCAAAGTCGCCCCGCACCACATTGCTGATGTAAATGACGAACTGTTCCGGCAGCGGCTTGTCCAGCCCGTTGCGCGCGATGAAGGCGTCACAGGTGGCGGCAGTCGCGCGTTCACCCAGCACCGCGCGGCACGGGTCGCCGGGAATGAGATGCCCCAGCAGAAACGTGACGAACAGGATACCGATAAGTACCGGGATGGAAGTGACGAGACGCCGCGCGAGAAATGCGATCATATTCTGTCTTTTGGCTGTGCTGCCCGTTTACCTTGCCAGATGAGGAACATCAGGGGCATGAGCAAAAGAACTGCCCATGCCCCTGACCGTTTACACAAACAACCACCCGAACCCAGGCTTATTCAGCGGGCGGGGGCGGGTTCAGGAACGCGCCGAACAGCCCCGACCAGTAGTCGAAGTTGCCGGTACGACCGACGTGCAGCGGGTGCGCCGCATCCCACTCCATCGCGTAGCTCACCACCACGTCGTTGGCATCCAGCGCCGAACCATCGTGGAAGGTGACGCCTTCACGCAGGGTGAACGTCCACGTCAGCAGGTCGTCGCTGGCTTCCCAGCTTTCGGCAAGGCTCGGCTCGACCAGCGTGCCGCCAGTTTCATATGCCAGCAGCGATTCGTTGGTCTGCATACAAGCGCGCAGCGATTCGCCGTCGGTTTCGTCGCTACAGAACAGGCTGCCCGGTTCACCATTCTGGTACCAAATGATGGTGTCGTCGGCGGCATCTTCCATCACAGCGAAGTTTTCGTTGCCGAGCGGACCGGTGTTCGCGCCCGTCACGTCTGCGCGGAAGGCGACGCCCGAACCACCGTGCGCGATGGCGACCATCGGCACGAGGTCACGGATAGCGGTGTTCGCTTCGATGTAGTACGGATAGCGTTCATCCGGGTCGGCAAGCTGGGCGGCAGCGCGCAGCGGCGTGGTGATTTCTTCAAACTTGTCGCCGAAGGAGTCATTCGCGCCCGTACCGAAGTGGAAGTCGAGGAAGTTGGTCGCGTCCGGGTAGTCCGCGCCCCAGCCGAGCAGGAACAGCGCGAGGTTACCGGCGGAAGCATTGTCGAGGAACGTGGTCGATTCCTGCGGGGCGGGCGTGACGTTGAAGTACGCGCCATCGCCCAGCGAGTTCAACTGCGCCTGGAAGTCGGCGGCAATAACGCTCGGCTGCGGAATGTAGCCACGCACCACGTCGCGGTAGTTCAGTTCAACCGTGATCGGCAGCTCAACGCCGGATTCATCCAGAAGCTGCATCGCCATTGCCGGGTCATAGGGGAACGGCTCGACTTCAGGCGTGTAGCCGAAGATCGAGGTCGGCATGAACTGGTCAGCGACCGACGAACCGGGCGGGTAGAAGCTGTCGACCAGACGCTGCTTGTCGATGGCGTATGCCAGCGCCTGGCGCACCTGCACGTTGTCGAACGGCGCAATCGTGTTATTTACGCCCAGGTAGAGCACGTTCGCGCCTTCGCGCGGCAGCAGTTGCAGGCTGGGGTCAGCGGCGATAATGTCGAAGTCCAGCGCGCCGGGGTTGTCGATGCCGTCCACCGTGCCCGCCTGAAGTTCGGTCATACGCGCCGCCGATTCCGCGTTCCAGCGGAAGATCAACTGCGATTCCTTCGCCGGCTCGCCCCAGTAGCTTTCGTTACGAGTCCACACGATTTCGTTGCCCTGATCCCAGTGGTCAAAGACCCAGGGACCCGTGCCAATCGGGTTGGTCAGCAGCTCGCCCGTGCCACCGGTCGATTCAAGATATTCCGACGGCTGAATCTGGAAGGCGGCAAAGGCAACCTTCGAGGGGAACGCCGGGTCAGGGTAGCAAAGCTGGAAGGTCACGGTCTGAGCATCAACCGCCTGAATCGAGCTGATTTCGCCGCCGTAGTCGCAGCTTGTCGCGGAATAGGTCATCCAGCCATCAGCATCCGTCGAGCTGGTGGACTGAGATTCTGCATCCTGCGCGAACGCGGGCAAGCCCAGCGCCAGCAGCATGAGCAGCAAAAGAGGGAGAACACGCAGCTTTTGACTCATAAAAAGCTCCTCTACTTTGGAAACAAACGAATACGCAGCACGATCACCATGCCCCGGCTGTAGTAATACTCACCAGAGCCGAGAAACGTTCAGGGATAACCATTGCTGCTGACAAGGCAACATTGTAATCTCATTAACGGAAGTCGGCAAAGATTTTGTGGAAAAGGCATGAAATCCGTTACAGAAATTCAGACAGATTTCGACCGCATCGCGCTGGCGGAGAACGCACGGGGCGCGGAAGCGTGGAACCACAACAACCACTATCACGACTATCTTCTGCGCCACGCGCCCGCCCAGTGCGCCAACGCGCTGGAAATCGGCTGCGGCACAGGCGCGTTCGCGCGGTTGCTGGCGCAGCGTGCAGAGCATGTGCTGGCGCTGGATTTGTCGGCGGAAATGCTGCGCTTTGCGCGCGAACGCTCGACAGAATACGCGAACATCGACTACGTGCAGGCGGATGTAATGATGATGCCGCTGCCAGCCAACAGCTACGACTGCATCGCCTCGATTGCGACGCTGCACCACCTCGACCTGAGCGCAATTCTGCCGAAACTGAAAGCGGCGCTCAAGCCCGGCGGCGTGCTGCTAGTGCTGGACTTGTACACTGCCGCCACACCGGGAGACTTGCTCCAAAATGTTGTATCCGTTCCCTACCATCGCCTTTTGATGCGGCGGCATGGTGGCAGTGCGCCGCCCAACCCGGAAGCCAATGCCGCATGGAACGCACACGGCAGCACGGATGTCTACCCCACGATTGCGGAAGTGCGCCGCGCTTGCGCCTCACTTATGCCCGGCGCGAACGTGACGCGCCACTTGCTCTGGCGCTACTCGCTGGTGTGGGCGAAACCGAACGCAATTCCCACCAGCGAGTAAATTCAGCATACTGCATGAAGGAGTTTGACCATGAAACGATCCGTTTGGCTGGCGCTACTGCTCGCCCTGCTCAGCGCCACACTCGTTTCCGCGCAGGAAGCAGGCAGCCCCGGCGTCGGTGACTCACTCTACCCCGGCTTCGGCAACG